>JBCCWS010000010.1 GCA_039193195.1 Pseudomonadota bacterium | reverse complement strand
CTGTGTTGAACAGTGCACCCTGCGCTGTGGTAACGTCGTCCATTGGAAGGTCTTTTTTGTGTCCGAAAGTGCTGTGTCGTAACACCTTTCTAACACATCGAGGGCCTTCTTCTCTTTTGGCTCATGAATAATCCAGGCTAGGGAGCCCTAGACGTCGTCCGCTCATTTACGCGAGGACAGTGAATGGCGTACGGCGGTCACGAAGCTGCGACCGACGGGGAGTTCGCTGCCGTCATCGAGTTCCAGGGCGTACCGGCTGCCCTTACGAGAGCGCAGACGTCGCGCGCGGTCCAGGTTTACGGCGTACGAGCGATGCACCCTAAGGAGGACGCTCGGGGCCTGTTCGATCGCACCGCTTAGCGATGCCCGGTACAACCCTCGCGCCCCATCGCATAGGCTCACTTCCACGTAGTTGCCGGCGGCTTGCAAACTGACCACATCGCGAAGGGCGAGGCGCTGTCCCTCGAGGGCGAGGGACGCGGGTTGCCGCTGAGCGGTTTGCTGCTCCCGTGTCGGCCCAGCTGCAGGACGGGAGACGCGGTTGTGCGTCTCTATGGCGAGTAGCGAGATTGCTAAGGAGATGAGTAGGTAGGCGGCGTTGTCGAGAAACGCCGGTGCGTTTGTGAGCGCGATGACAGGCCAGGGGAGCAGCAGCGCAGCGAAGCGCAGGGCTTCGTTGCGTTGCGCGCTCGGCGCTTGGCCCAGCAGAACCAGCGTCAGTGCCAGGCTGGCGGCGATACCTGAGGCGGTGCGCACGTCGGCGCCCGAGAGCGCGATGAAGGTGATGAGCACCAGCACGGCGCCGATCGCAATGGGGAGCACGGGCAGCTCGAATCGCCTGCGCACGTAGGCGGCGAGGGCGAGGCCGCACGCGGCCAGACCGGCCCAGACGACGCCCTGGCGCACGCCCTGCCAGGGGTAGGGGTAGTTGATCCAGATGCGGCAGCACTCGGCGCTCAAGGCGACCAGGGCCGCCGCCGCCGCTAGCGCTACCCAACGGGCGGGCGGGTCGCGCGGGGCCCAGCCGCCGAACAGCACCAGCAGGGCGAGGAGCAGGCCCGCCTGTGTCATGCCGAGCAGGTAGTTGTCGGGACGGCGGCGCGGATCGTCGGTGACGTTGCGCAGGCCCAGGGCATGGAACTGACGGGCCGGTTCGTATCGCGCATGGAAGGCGGAAAGCCGGATGTGGACTACCGCGCGCTCGGTCTTTGGGAGATCGAGGTTGATTGCCGCGTCGATGGGGCCAGGCTGTTCCGCTGCCGCCGAGCGTCCAGGCGTCCCCTTGCTGCCACGCAGCTGACCATCGACGAAGACCTGTGCCGAGAACGGACCTGACAACGCCAGGGCGGGTGCGGTCAGCCGCAGGTCCCGGCGATCGAGGGTAAAGCGCAGCCAGCGCGCCTGCGCGAGGTGGCTGAGCTCCCACCAACGTGCTCGCTCCCAAGCGGCACTGTGCTGGGGGGGTGGGTGAGCGCCTGTCGCCTGCGCCACCTCGACATCGAGCAAAGCAGGGTGCACGTAGCGCTCGGGGCCGAGATCCAACGTGAGCCAGGCCGTCGCTAGGCTCAGGGCCAACAACAGGATGGGCCACCCCCCACTTATCGTCGCCCATCGCGTGTGTTCCGGTGAGTCGTTGGTGTCATCCATCGTGTCGTTCGCCCCAGAAGCCGGCGGATCGGTAGCGCGCGGTGTCGCCGCGCCAGATTATCGCGGGTGAAGCAGGCGCATGGGGTGCCGATGGAGAGCGCATGATGCAGAGATGGTCGGTGGCAGTCGTCGCGTGTGGGGTGGCGTTGCTCGAGTCGGCAGGCGCGGTGCCCGCCGAAGAGGCTGTGGCGGCTATCGAGGCGTACGTTCAGCCCTACCTGGATGCGGCAGCCTTCGATGGGGTCGTGCTGATCGCCGAGGGCGAGGGGATCACGTACCGAGGCGCGTTCGGCAAGGCGAGCTACGAGTTGGACGTGGCGATGCATGCCGAGCAGCGCTTTCGTATCGCTTCCCTGTCGAAGCAGATTACGCAGGTGCTCATCGCCCGCCTCGTCGACCGGGGGGGACTCGACCTCGACGCGCCGGTGGCCGAGGTTTTGCCCGAGTTCGCGCACGGGCAGCGCATCAGCACGGCGCAGCTCATCGAGCACCAGGCGGGCGTTCCCCACACGAACTCGCTCGCGTGGATGGACACCACCAAAACGATGATGCTAGAGGCGATCGTTGAGCGCCTGTCGGCCATGCCGCTCGACTTCGAGCCCGGTACGCAGCGGCGCTACTCGAACGGCGGCTACGCACTCCTCGCCGCGATCTTGGAGCGGCGCTCGGGTGTGCCTTACGGCGTGTTGCTAAGCGAGGAGCTGGCCGACTACCCCTCGCTTGGACACGAAGGGCCGTTTGCCCTCGTGCCGCGGATGGCTTCGCGCTACGCGCCTGGCGAACAGTTCGGCAAACGCGCGCGGGCGACGACGTACCACGTCTGGAACCGAATCGGCGGCGGATCCTTATACGGCGCCGCCGACGACGTGTTCCGATTGTTCTTCGATGCCTATCACGGCCGCTTGGTTTCGCCACAAGTCAGCGAGCGGCTGTTTCCGCCGCCGACTGCGCCGGTGCTGGTGACGGGTCGGTCACCGGGGGCGCTGGCGCAGGTTTTCTTCGATCCGGACCTGGAGCTCACGGTCCTAACCCTGTCATCGAACTCCGGCTGGCCCGCGTCCTTTACGCCAGACATTGCCCGCCTCTACGCGGGCGATGCCGCGCAGCTGGTGCCGGCCGACCTGGCGGACACAGTCGACGCAGGAGCCGCGCAACGCCTCGCCGGGGCGTACCTCGGCGAGCAGTTCGCATGGCGCGTTGCGCTGGTCCCGTCGAGCGATGGCCATCTCGTGTGGGTGCACGATGAGCTGCGCACGGCCTTCGCACCAACCCGGGCCGGGGCGTGGTACTTACCGATCTACGACTGGCTGTGTGAGTTCACCGGCGAGGGCGGTGCCACGATGGCCTGCCGCCAGCGAGATCCACGTAGCGAGGTGCGATTCACCTTCGCCAGGCAGCCCTAGGCCACGTCCTGACTCCACGGTATCGATGCCAGTTGATGTTATCAATGTACCAAGATAACATCGACCCTATTGCTGGATGCCGAGGAAGACTAGCGATGAAACGCGTCGAGCGAGTGCAAACGGGCGTACGCATCGAGAAGCGCTTGTTGAAGGTCTTGAAGGGGTTGGCTGAGCATTTGGACATCAGTCTGGGCGATCTGCTGGAGGGCATGACCCTGCACTGCTTCGAAGGCAAGGCGCCGTTCAGCGACGTCACGCTGGGCAAGATCGCGCAGCTGCGCGAGGTCTATGACCTCGATCTCACGGCGGACGATAGTCATCGGCTGCACGAGGGTGAGGCACCATGAGGGGCGACGGCCGCTCGCTGTGTGCGCGCTTCGAGGCAGGCACCCTAGCGCCCGACGAGTTCAGCCACGAGGACCATGTTCGGGTGGCCTTCGACCTTTTGCAGCGACACGAGTTTCTCGAGGCCACCGCCCGCTTTGGTCGCGGCGCACGCGCCTTGGCGGCGCGCTCAGGTGTGCCCGAGAGATTCAACGCCACCATCACCTTGGCGTTTTTGGCGCTGATCCGCGAATGCATGGTGCAGGAAGTGCCGGCGAGCGCGGAAGCACTTCTCCAGCAGTATCCGCAGCTTACCCATAGGGGGCTGTTGTCGCGTTGGTATTCGTCCGCTCGCCTCGCGAGCCCGCTTGCCCGTCAGGCCTTCGTGCTGCCGGATCGCGCTCCCGGGTAGGCCTTGAGTTGAGAGGGGCAGCGGGCTCGGCATCGACGCGTTCGAGCGGTACCATGGACGCCATGAATCGCGCTCGCTCCCTTGGCTGCCGCACGATGCAGGCCCTGGCGGTCCTCGCCATGTGCCTGCGCGTGGCCGTACCGGCAGGCTACATGCCCGGGAGCGTGGCGGACGACGGCTGGTACCTTCAGTGGTGCCCCGACGGCGTCGCCGTCGAAGTGTTGGAGATTCTCTTCGACGGCGCGGGCGCGGGCGATAGCGGTGCCCACGCTCACCATCATGGGGGCGGGATCTCATCCGCCTCCGCGGTCGACGACCCGGCGGACGCAGACGCCTCCTACGCGCAGTGCGACCTGTCGGGGTTCTCTGCGGACGCCCACCACGCGCAACGTCTCGCGTTCGGTCCCGCTCCCGCGTCGACCCCCTTTTTGCACGCGTTGCGCGTCACGCGACCCAGCGTCGCACGCCTGCGCACCTACCACTCCCGAGCGCCCCCGGTCGGACTCATCTGAGTTCGACAAGTTGGCGTGATCTCGTCTTCGACGAGATCGATTCGTGCACTGGCGGCCGTGCAGCTGCCATGTGCCTATCGGGAGTAATAAACGCATGATGAACTTTGCACCTTCGCGCGGCGCTACGGCGCGCCCGCGCGCGGTTAGCCCTGCGTGGCTCGTAAGCCTTGCGGTGCTCACCCTCGGCGTCAGCGCCGCTGCCCAGAGCCAGCGGATCCCTGAGATCACCGTATTCGATCGCGCCCAGGGGGACGACCGCTACGACGTGACGGACGCCGTCGCCTTCTCGGGCGCTGACCCTACCTTCCTGTTGCGCCAGGTGCCGGGCGCAACGGCCAACAACAATGGCCCGCTGAGTATGCAGGCCCAATACCGCGGCATGTTCGGGCCGCGGGTCAACGTGGCGATCGACGGCCTCGGCATCGTCAGTGGCGGTCCGAACTGGATGGACCCGCCGCTGCACTACCTGCCTTCGGGCCTGGTGGACTCGCTGGTGGTCCAGCGGGGCATCGCGCCCGTGGACGCCGGCACCAGCATCGGGGGCTCGGTGGAGGCACGTACCGTGACCAGCACCTTTACGGAGTCTGCGGACTTCCGTCTGCAGGGGCGCTTCGGCGCGGGCGGTGCAACGGCCAACGAGTCGACGGATCTCTCCGGCTTCATCGCCGCGGGCAACAATCGCCATCGCCTGCACGTACTTGGGGCGATGGAGGATGCCAACGACGCGCGGTCCGGGCGCGGTGACCTGGCGGCGACGTCCTACGAGCGTGACACGGTGGGTATCGGCTACGGGCTGCGCCTGAACGACGATGATTTCATCGCTATCGATTACCTGCGCACGGACACGGGCAACTCGGGCAACCCGGTGCTGCCCCTCGACATCGAGTTCTTCGAGACGGACCGCTTCACCCTCAGCGTCGAGTTCTCGCCCGGCGCGGTGACCCTGCAGGCGCGGGTGCGCGTGATCGATGTCGACCACCGTATGAATAACTTCGAACTGCGCAATCCGCCGGACTTCAGTCAGCTCACCCTGCCGCCCTTCCAGGACGAGGACCGACGCTTCGTGGCCGCCACCGCGAGTGGCGTCAACTGGCGCCTGGCGGCGCTGATGGACGCGGCGGGCGGCACGCTCACGATTGGTACGGACGGCGGGCTCGAGGAGCACGATGCGCAGGTGGGCGATCCGGATGTGCCACCGTTCTTCGTGACCAACTTCAACAACGCGCGCAGCGACACGGTAGCCGTATTCGCCCAATGGCAGGGCTTGGTGGCGCCACGCGTCGGCATCGAGGCGGGCGTGCGCTACGCCAACGTGTCGATGGAGGCGGGCGAGGTGGACGCACAGCCCGCGCAGCTCGTGGATGCAGGCATGTTCGGTCCTGGCACGCCGCCCTTCGCTGTGTTCACCTTGCGCAACCGATTCAACGAAGGCTCGCGCTCGGCAACAGATAACAACGTGGATGTGGTGTTCAAGGCAGACTACGAGGTGTCCGCAGACCTGTCGATAGGTTGGGGCCTCGCGCGCAAGGTGCGCTCGCCGTCGTACATCGAGCGCTTCCTGTGGATTCCCCTGGAGATCAACTCAGGGCTCGGCGATCTGAACAACTACGTCGGCGATGTCGACCTGTCGCCCGAGGTGTCCTACGAAGCGGAGTTCGGCCTGGCCTGGCAGAGCGAGCGTGCCTACGCATCGCCACGCGTGTTCGTACGACGGGTGGATGACTTCATCCAGGGTGTCGCCACGACGGACATGCCGGTGGTCGCCGTCAGCGGCAATGCCAATGGCGACCCGACGCCGTTGCAGTTCGCCAACGTTGACGCGGAGTTTTACGGCGCGGATATGGCCTTCGGCATGCGCCTCGCGCAGCACTGGCGCATCGATGGCAACCTGAGCTACGTGCGCGGTGAGCGTCGGGATATCGCGGATGACCTGTTCCGGATCATGCCCCTGAACGGCCACCTGCGGCTCGCATGGGAGCGCTCCGCCTGGTCCTTGGGCCTCGACATGACGGCGGCGGCCACCCAGGAGCGGATCTCCGAGGTGATCGTGGGTAACGAGCCGCGCAGCGACAACGACGCGGTGCCGGGCTACGCGGTCTTCGGTCTGAGCGGTCGTTGGCAGGGACGGTCGGGCATCACCGTGATGGGGGGCGTTGATAACCTACTAGACCACTTCTATGCCTCTGCGGCCTCGGGCTTCAACCGCGTAGGCGGCGGCGCAGCCACTGTCGGGAATCGACTGCCGGCGTTGGGCCGCAACGGCTGGCTACGGGTACAGTGGGCCTTTGGTGATCGCTGAGGAGTGGTGAATGAAGGCAGTGTGGAACGGCCAGGTCATCGCCGAGTCAGATGACACGGTGGTGGTGGAGGGGAATCACTACTTTCCCCTGAGCACGCTACGGCAGGAGTACGTGCGCGAGAGTACGCACAGCTCCTACTGCCCGTGGAAGGGCGAGGCCAGCTACTACACGCTGGAGGTAAGCGGGCAGACCAATCCGAATGCGGCGTGGTACTACCCGGCGCCCAAGCCGAAGGCCGAGCAGATTCGCGATCGGGTCGCCTTCTGGGCGGGCGTGCAGGTCAGCGAGTAGACTAGGAGCCTGCATGGGACGGGTGCGGTCAACGCGGCCGCATCCGTGCCGTTACGTCAAAACACAGGTAAGTCGAGGGACGAGAGTCGATGAGCGCATGGATTGGGCGGGCGTGCGGTCGCAGGATCGCAGGGCCATGGCGAAGGATTTCGCTGCTTGCGCTCCTGCTCAGCCTGGCGTTGCCGGCCCTGGCGGCGCCCCACTCGGTGAGCCAGTTCCAGCGGCGTGGCTTCGAGCCGCTTGCGGGCGAGGCGCTCGCAGAACTCGTGGTGGGCAACGCGCTGCTTTGGGAGGAGTTGACCTCGAGGCAGCGCTTCGATTCCGTCTTCCTGCCCTCGGGTGTGCGCCTGCTGCGCCCAAGGGGCGCGATCAGGGCCGGGGTTGCCACCTTGCGTGAGCAGCATATCGCCACGACGGCCCGCTACAAGGTGCACCACGACCGCGTGAGCACGACCTTCGAAGACGAGCGCTTCGATTTCCAGATCTATCAGGTGGGCAAGGCCACCTACGCACACCGCCTGCGCGACGGTGATGAGGTGCGCTGGCGCTTGATTCCCCGCGATCGAGGAGCGCTGCCGTTGATACTCACAACGGACCTTGATGCACGTGGGATCAAGCCTGTCTCCGGTAGGCGACTTCGCGACCTCGTCGCCGGTCACAAGCTCACGCTGCTGCAGCGTAGTACGGGCACGCTGACGGAAATGACGTTCAACACTGACGGCACGAGCAGCGTGCTTGACCCCGAGGGCAAGCGCACGAACGGCGTGCGCTACAGCATCTTCCAGGACCAACTTGTCACCACCATCGATGAGCGTCCGGTTTACGTCACGATCTACAACACGGCGCAGGGGTTTCTCGGTGCCCTGAACACGGATCGAGGCGTAGTCGACTGGGAGATTGTGTACCGCGAGTGATGCCCCGGCATCGCGACCCGCTCGTGCGCACTTCGACACGTTCTAACCGGCTCAAGTCTGCGGGGGCACCTCTCGTAGGCCTCCGATGTGCATTCGGATTACGTCGTATATGAGCCGGCCTCCCGCGGCCGAGCTCCTGGATTCCGTTCGTCGGAAAGGCCCATGAGCACTTGGGGTCTTCGCTGATAACGTGAACGATCTCATGGGTATGTGTCGCTCTTCTAAGTGTGCCGTCGCGGTTGGAGGACTTGCGGCGGCGCAATCCGCCTATCGCGCCACGGGTACACGGTGTTGACACGTCTCAGCGTTCTGCGAATAGTCAGAGAACGCTCAATAACTGCGAACTTATACACACGGCTCGGAAGAAGCCGAGATTCTATTAAATCGCAGCCGGCGACCAACACAGGAAGTCACCCGAGGCGACCCAGGAAGAAAAGGCGCCCGGATGAGCGTGCATATCACACAACGAGAGGGAACTACTCCAATGACCGACTCTAAGAAGCCGGACACGACGACGGCCCCGGAAGACCACACCGACAACCCCCGCCGACAGTTTTTGAAGCTCAGCGCCAGCTCCGGCGTTGCGCTAGCGTCCGGCGCTTTGGCAGTAGGCGCCTCTGGCACTGCTGCTGCTGATGACTTCAATCCCGGCGACATCGACCCGTCGATCGACGCGGATTTGCTGTCCACCCGTCGTGCCGGCGCGGCTGCCAACCTGCGCATTCAGGCGGCCAACCAGCAACGGCAGAAGACCTTCTTCGCGGGCACGCAGTTCGACAACGACGACGAAACTCGCTACGAGAACGACAACTACTACGCCAGCTTCACCAAGTGCCTACCGCACGACAACTTCGGTGAAGTCGACCCGGCGGCCTTCGAGGCCCTGGTGGCCGCCATGCGCAGCGGTGCCCAAGCGGACTTCGATGCGATCCCCCTCGACCCGACCGCCGGCCGCAAGCTCGCCAACCCCCAAGGTGCCTTCAAGTACGAGCTTGAGGGTATCGACAGCCACGCGACCCGCATGGAGCCGTCGCACACGTTCCGCGGCACGGCCATCGCCGGTGAACAGGCGGAGGTGTATTGGCAGGCGCTCACCCGTGACGTGCCCTTCAGCGAGTACGGCGTGAGCATGAACATCGCCAACGCCGTTGCTGACCTCAACAACCTCACCTCGAGCCCTGGTCCGACAGACGGCGGTTTGATCACGCCGGACACGTTGTTCCGCGGCGAAACCCCGGGTGACCTGATCGGTCCGTACATCAGCCAGTTCCTTTGGCAGCCGTTCAGCTTCGGTCCCGTCGACGTGGTTCAGCAGTATGCGGCGGGCCTGTCGGGCGTCGACTTCATGATCGACGAGGCCAACTGGCTCAACGTGCAGCGCGGCGGCTCCCCGTTGGAGACCATCAACTTCGGCGCCAAGCGTTACATCAACGACAACCGTGCGCTGTCCGAGTACGTGCACCGTGACGTGACCTACCAGGCCTACCTCCACGCCTGCCTGATTCTGCTGAGCTACGGCCCCAGCGCGTTGGACCCGGGCAACCCCTACCGTTCGGCGATCGCCAACCAGGGTAACTTCACCGCGCTCGGTGGACCGCACGTGATCGACATGGTGGGCAAGGCCGGTAACCTGTCCCTTACCGGAGCCTGGTTCCAGAAGTGGCGCGTGCACCGCTTCCTGCGTCCGGAAGCGCTCGGCGGTCGCGTGCACATGCAGCTTACCGGTCAGCGCACCTACGAGCTGAACCATGAGCTGCTGAACTCGGCGGCCGTGGCCGAGACCTTCTCGCGTAACGGTACGTACTTCTGCCCGCAGGCCTACACGGAAGGCTCACCCACCCACCCGTCCTACCCAGCCGGCCATGCCACCATCGCCGGTGCATGCGTGACTGTCCTGAAGGCGTTCTTCGACGAGAGCTTCGTGATTCCGAACCCCGTCGTCTCCACCGCCGACGGCAGCACGCTCGATACCTGGACAGGCGACACCCTTACCGTGGGCAATGAGCTGAACAAGCTCGCCAACAACGTGGCCATCGGCCGCGACGCGGCGGGCGTGCACTACCGTCAGGACGGCATCGAGGGTCTCGCGACTGGTGAACAGCAGGCGATCGCGCTGCTGCAGGATCAGTCGCGCACGCTGAACGAAGACAACTTCGACGGCTTCACCCTGACCCGCTTCGACGGCGTGACCATCAATATCAAGAACGGTGTGATCGGTCCCGGCTAGGAAGCAGCCAAGCGTCGTCTCAGTACCTGAGTCCGGCGACACTTCGCTCATCACGAGAGGCCGCCGGCGTTCGCGCCGGTGGCCTTTTTCGTATTGCAAATGCTGCGCCCAACTCTTGCTTGGTGCATGAGGGAGTCTCAAACTGCATTTTGGAAAGAAGACTGGCGTTGGTGCGATGGGCGTGACGCAACATACGGTGATGGTGAGCACGCGGGGGCGCGGTACCACAGACGTTACCGAGCAGATCGCAGAGCTGGTGTGCGCGCAGGGAGAGGGCCCTGGCTTGTGTCACGTGTTCGTTCAGCACACCAGCGCATCGCTCATGGTCTGCGAGAACGCCGACCCGCAAGTGCGGCGAGATCTCGAGGCGTTCATGCAACGGCTGACGCCGGACGGTGATCCTCTGTATCTGCATACGGAGGAGGGTCCAGACGATATGCCTGCCCACGTGCGTAGCGTGCTCACACACACGGAGCTCACGATTCCGCTCGACCTGCAAGGCCGCTTGGTGCTCGGCACTTGGCAGGGGCTCTACCTTTGGGAGCATCGCACCAGCGCCCACGAGCGCCGTTTGACCGTAACCATCTATCGTTGATAGTTGGGGCAGCGGAGCGTACCGAGGGGTGTAGCCTGATCCAAGGTGCTTTGTGATACACGTGGCTCGCTTGCTCGAGCCCGTGTGATGAACCTCTCAGAATGCCATGTGTTAACTGTCTTCAGATGGGTACGTTTGCGCCTGAAGAATCCTGTAAGCTAACTTTTGCATCAGGTGTTCATTGGTAAGGCATCCCCGATGCAAACGCAGATTTCGCGCGGAGCGCAGACCGGATTCACTTTGATCGAGTTGATGATCGTGGTGGCGATCGTTGGCATCCTTTCTTCGATCGCGACCAGCTTCGTACAGACCTATGCGATCCGTGCCAAGGTGACCGAAGGGGTAGTGATCGCTGCAGCGGCGAAGGTGGCCGTGTCGGAATATGTCGCTATGTATGGCGAGTTACCGCCGAGCAACGGGCAAGAGACCTTCGAGGGATTCGTTCAGGATGTGCAAAGCCCCTACGTCGAGTCTCTCGACTGGCACGTGGGCCAGCGTATCGAGATCGAGTTCGATGAGGACGCGCTCGGCATCGACGGTGAGATCGAGATCGGCCTAGAGCCGGTGATCGTCGGAGGTGTGGTGAACTGGCGGTGTGGGCAAGATCAGATGTCCGAGCGCAACCTAAAGTATGTGCCCAGCAACTGTCGGGAGCGGCTGTTCGATCAATGACCGGTCTGATGGCCTGGCGTGTGAACCGCGTCGGCCCGCTACGGCGGAGGGCGAGGCACCATTAGGGGATAAGTCTCGACGAACCGCGACGGCAGTACCAGGCACTCATTATGCAAGAGCGACGCAACTATTACCGCCTGCTTCAGGTGCAGCCTGATGCGCCCGTTGATGTCATCCGCACCAACTACCGCACGCTGCTGCAGAAGTGCGCAATGCACCCAGACCTCGGCGGCAGCGACCGCGGCGCGGCCGCCCTAAACCTCGCCTGGCAGACCCTACGCGATCCTCAGCAACGCGCCGAGTACGACCGGGAGCTCTTGGCGCGCTACAGCGTGCAGGTGGTCGGCCAGGGCGGAGCGGATCGTCTCGGGCAAGCGCCCCCCGCTAGCGAGGGGGAGAATCGGCGCAACCTCTACCGAGTGCTACAGGTTCAGCGTGATGCCAGCGCTCCCATCATCGAAGCCAGTTACCGAGCCTTGCTCGATCAGGCGACCGCTGATGAGTTGGCGCAATTGGAGGCGGCGTACGCGGTGTTGGGCGATCCGGGAAGGCGCCGAGCCTACGATACGGCGACGCGGTTGTCAGAGCCACTACCGCGGGATGAGGGCAGCACCTACGCGCCGCCCTCGGTGACTCGCCGGCGGCCAGAACACGAATCCTGGTCGCTGGACGATCAGCTACCGGCACGCGCCTGCTCGGGCTACGCGCCATTGATCGTGCGCTACTGCGCGTTCTGCAAGACGCCCCATGCCCAAGGCCTGTCGGACACTCAATGCGAACACCGCTGTGTCGTATGCGAGAGTCCGCTGAGCGCGCCGCCCGGTGCGGCGGACTCACCGGCGACGGGGCGCGATGCGGTCCGTCTCGACTGGGACTCCCAGGTGAGCCTGCGGCTGGATTGGCCCGGGCCCGCGGTTCCAGCAACGGTGTGTGACTTCTCACCGCACGGTGCCCTGGTCGCCTGCGATGCTCCCCTCGACGTGGGTGCCGTGGTGCGCCTTGAAGGGGCGAGCGTGTGCGCGGTCAGCGAGGTCGTTCACCGACGTGATGCGGATGCAGTGCCGGATGATGGGCCGGCGCGAGCAGGCCTAAAGTTCCTGACGGCTCGCTTCGAGCACACCCGTGGCACCTTCGTCTGCGCCGAGGCCTAAGGCTAAGGTAAGGCTAAGGCACGCGACCAAATCTGCCGCTCAGCCCGCGGCTACGGCGGGCCATCGCCTTGCGGCTCACGCCGGGGATGGGGCTGGCGCCGCCGGACCCGGGCTCGCCTGCGCCTTCTGGGCTGCCAATTCCGTTCGTACTTCTTGGGCACTCGCTTCGGTCACCTCGTGCTTGAGCATGACCAGAATGGCGATACTGGTGCCGATGATGGGCATACCCGAGTAGAAGGCGCGCAGCCCGATGATCGCTTCCTCCGTTTGCACTGCGGCGCTAGAGTCGAAGCCCACCAGGGATAGAATCGCTCCACTAAGTCCACCCGCGAAGGCGAAGCCCAGCTTCACCATCCACCAATAAATCGCTCCGAAGACGCCTTCGCGTCGTTTGCCCGTCTTCAACTCGTCTAGGTCGATGACGTCGCATGTCATCGACATCATGAGCGTGAAGAGGCTGCCAATGCCAAAGGAGAAGAAGGGAAGGGCAAACAGGAACATGTAGGGCTTGCCAGGTATGAAGAGGAACCACAGCAAGATGTAGCCGAAGATCGAGATTATTTGCGACAGGATAAAGGCTCGCTTCTTCCCCATCTGCTTCGACATCCAGGTGACCGTGGGGATGACGACGAACGTAGTGACTAGGGCGCCGATGCTCCCGAACAGGGTTGGCCACACGCCCGCGGCCTCCGCGTCGCCGCTGAACAGGTACCAAACCACGATGAAGAAGGAGAAGGCGGCAACCGTATTGAACGCATTGAAGATCAAGAACGTAGCGATGCAGAGTTGGCGAAACGGCTTGGAGGTAAACGCCTCCTTGAAGCCGTCGAAGATCTCCTTGAGGCTTCCGCTGACGTTGGCCATCGAGAGGGGTAGGTAGTCGGTTCGATCGACCGTTGACTCGCTCTTGAGGAACAGCGCCGGCACCATAGCGAAGAGCATGCAGATCACCCCAACCCAAATCGATAGGGTCCGCACGGCGGCATCGCCCGATGAGAAGAAGGCGGGGTCGTACATAATCACCCAGAACCAGGGCGCGATTACCCAAGCCCACTGACCAATCCACTGCGCCACCGCCATGATGTTTGTGCGCTCGTGGAAGTCCGTGCTCATCTCGTAGCCCATGGCAACGTAGGGCACGCTGAAGATGGTCAGTCCAAGGTAGAAGAGGATCGACCAAGAGAGAAAGTAGGTGAAGTTATAGCTTAGGGAGTTATCGCGATAGAGCTGCCACATGATGATGAAGGTGACGCCCATGATGAGGGCCCCCACGAACACGTAGTGGCGTCGTCGACCGTACTTCGAGCGCGTGTTGTCCGAGATGAACCCCATGATCGGATCGGTGATGGAATCGAACACGCGCGGAAGGAAGAAGATGATTCCCCACATCCACCCGGGGAACCCAAGGTCCTGCACCAGGGCGACCATGAAGATGCTCATTACCGCTGGGAACATCTGATTGGCGAGCATGCCCACGCCGAAGGCCACCTTCGAGCCGAAGGGGACTTTGCCCGCCGTTGCTACGTCTGATCCCGTCATGTCGCGTGCACTCTATTGTGGTTGTGATTTGAGAGGTGGAAGAGCGGGACAGAAAGGGCGGTCCCGACGGCCGCTCATTGACTGGCAAGCAGCCCTGGTTTGGGTTTGGGGGCGGCTTGGTCCTGGGCCTTAAGCGTCCACCCGGTTTCATTCCACGCAATTTATCGACGCAGTTTTCCTCGAAATTGACAGCGTTGTCAATCATTGCTAGAAGGACCAGACGGGGCGCTCACGACACAATAGGCATGGTGCGTTGCCGTATCCGCCATCCGGCACGCTCTCGAGTAACTCATGGACCGCTTCAGCTCCCTGCCCTCCCGGGTCGAGGTCGACGACCCGCGCGTTCAATCGCTCCTCGCCAAGATGACCCTGGGGGAGAAGATTGGGCAGCTGCATCAGATCAACGCCGGCGAGGCGCATCTGCACGACTATCTCGCTTGGGCCCTGCCCGAGGGGCGAGTGGGGTCTGTCCTCAACGAAGTAGACGTTGATATAGTCAACGAAATGCAGCGTCGGGCCGTGGAGGAGAGTCGCCTCGGGATTCCCCTGCTCATGGGCCGCGATGTGATCCACGGCTTCAAGACCGTGATGCCGATTCCCTTGGCGCAAGCGTCTACCTGGGATCCGCAGCTGGTGGAGGAGGCGGCGCGGATCGCCGCTCGGGAGGCCGCGGCAAGTGGCGTGAACTGGACCTTCTCGCCGATGCTCGATGTCTCTCGCGATCCACGCTGGGGGCGTATCGCGGAGAGCTTCGGAGAGGATCCTACGCTCGCAGCGACGCTCGGCGCGGCGATGGTGCGGGGCTATCAGGGGGAGGCGTTGGGGACGCCTGGCAGCGTGGCCGCCTGCGCTAAGCACTTCGCTGGCTACGGGGCGGTGGAGGGAGGGCGAGACTACGCCGCCACCAACGTGCCCGAGAACGAGCTGCGCAATGTCTACCTCCCGCCCTTCCGCGCCGCTGTCAAGGCAGGCGTGACGTCACTGATGAGCTCCTTCAGCGATATCGATGGGGTACCGGCGAGTGCCAACGTGTGGTTGCTACGCACCGTACTGCGCGAGGAATGGGGCAGCGAAGCCCTGGTCGTGAGCGACTGGGATTCGGTCCGCCAGCTCGCCATTCATGGGCTCACCGTCAACGATCGCGAGAGCGCGCGGGAGGCAATGACGGCCGGCGTGGACATGGAGATGCACGGCGATGCCTACGTCAAGCATCTCGAGGAGTTGATCGCGCAAGGTGATGTCCCCCTGTCACTAATCGATCAGGCGGTCGCCCGTATCCTCGCTCTGAAGTTCTCCCTGAATCTCTTTGAGCAACCTTACACAGACGTTAGTAAGTTCCCGCCGCCAGGTGCGCCAGACGCACTCGACGTGGCGAAACGTGCGGCGCTTGCGAGCGCCGTGTTGCTGCGTAACGAAGGCGGCGTGTTGCCCCTGGACGCGCAGAGCCTCGAGCGCCTCGCGGTGATCGGGCCGCTCGCCGATGCCGTACACGATCAGTTAGGCACGTGGATCTTCGATGGAGATCCCTCCATGAGCGTTACGCCACTGCGGGCGCTTCGCGAGCTCTTGGGCGATGAGGTGGAGGTCACCTACGAGGCGGCGCTAGCCACCTCACGGGAGCGAGATGTGAGCGGCATCGAGACCGCCGTCGACCTTGCACAGCGGGCTGATGCGGTGGTCGTGTGCATTGGTGAAGAGGCGATCCTTAGCGGCGAGGCTCACTGCCGCGCGCAGATCGATCTGCCCGGCGCCCAGGCCACCCTCGTGCAGCGCCTGGCGGCGCTCGAGCGACCGGTGATCGGGGTGGTCATGGCCGGGCGGCCGCTGACCTTGGGCGCTGTGGTCGAGCATCTGGATGCGTTGTTGATCGCGTGGCACGGCGGCGCCATGGCGGGGCCGGCGATTGCAGAGCTGCTGTTTGGCCACGCGGTGCCGAGTGGCAAGCTACCGGCGAGCTTCCCGCGCATGGTGGGCCAGGTGCCCATCTACCACTCGCAGAAGAACACAGGTAAGCCGCCAACGCCGCAGAGTATCGTGCATATCGACGACATCGACCCTCACGCGCCGCAGCTATCCTTGGGGATGACGTCCTTTCACCTCGATGCGGGCTACACCCCGCTGTTTCCCTTCGGCTACGGGCTCTCGTACACGCGCTTCGTCTACCGCGATCTGCATTTGGAGCAAGACCGAGTTCGTCTGGGAGATGACGTGGTGGCGAGCGTTGAGCTCGAAAATGCAGGCGCTCACGAGGGCGTGGAGGTGGTGCAGTGGTACGTGCGCGATCTGGTGGGTAGCGTGACGCGGCCGATGCGTGAGCTCAAAGCCTTCGAGCGCGTGCGCCTCGCGCCGGGCGAGCGCCGCCGCATCACCTGCCGTTTGGCGCCGGAGGATCTCGCCTTCTACGGTCGCGATCAGCAACGACGGACCGAGGCCGGCGAGTTTCATCTTTGGGTTGGCGGCGACGCCCAGGCATCCCTGCAGGCGGGCTTCTGGCTCGAGGAGCACTAGGCGCCCGACGCCGAGCGAATGTGGCTCTACACGAGGGCCAGCGTCCTTCGAGTGGGCGCCTGTATCGCTAAGCAACACGCGCCCTGCGCACCCAGCAAGCTATTGAATTCAGTAATCGGAATACCCCCATTGGTGCCGCGACTTCACAGAACGCTCGCTTATTGCGCGCGAAGGAAGTGTGAAACTGTTCTCCCTCCGCGCCGCGTGGATGCGCCATTTGTCGGCCCAGGTCGGCCGCGTCTCATTGGGTGCGCCAGGTGCCAGGTTGTTTTGAGATTGCGTTAGGAAACAGCCGGTTCCGGGGATTGCGGACAGGAGCCCTAGCGCTGTGCCGGTGGCGAAGTACGCGAATTGTGTATCGCGCCTTTCCCCGTGTGGAATCGACGAACACTGGATAAATTGACAACGTTGTCAGCTCTTGCTACTTCTTGCGCACACAACAAATCAATGCCGCGTAGCATCGAGCGCCGGCGAAATTGCGAACTCCCGGGGGGGACATGACGCGAGCTTCATCTGCATTGCTGCAGCGAGTCATCTTGCTGTCGCTGATCGCCGGCGTCGCCGCTTGCAACGGAGACCGTGAGGCGCCGCTGTCCCAGGTCGATCGCCTGGAGGTAGTCGCCGAGGTCGACGACAGCGCGATCGACAACGAGAACATTAACAGCCCCACGCTCAAGCTATTCGACAACGCTCAGGTGTCCATGGGCGGGGCGATGACTCTCATCTTCAGCGACGAGTTCGACGGCGACCGTGTAGATCCCGAGACCTGGTTCTTCGAGACCGGCGACGGCTCGCAGTACGGCTTGGTCGGCTGGGGCAACAACGAGCTGCAGTGGTACCTGCCCAACAGTGCCCAGGTAAGCGATGGCACGCTCAAGATTACGGCGCGCCGCGAGTCCAGCAACGGCTACAACTACACCTCGGCACGCATCAACACGCGCGATCGTGTGGCCGTACGCTACGGGCGCATCGAAGCGCGCATGAAGTTGCCGGCTGGCCAAGGCATCTGGCCGGCCTTTTGGCTCCTCGGCCAGGACAGCCCTTACGGCGACTGGGCGGCCAGCGGCGAGATCGACGTCATGGAGGCGGTCAATCTCGACGGCACGGGCGGCAACGAGATTTTCGGCACGATCCACTTCGGCGGTGAGTTTCCGAGCAACCTAAGCACCTCAGAGACCTACACGCCGTCTACGGATGTGTCTGAGGAGTTCCACGTCTACGCAGTGGAGTGGGATGAGACGGAGATCCGCTGGTACGTCGATGACGTGCTCTATGCCACGCAGAATGCCTGGTCGTCGACGGCCGCACCTTTCCCCGCGCCCTTCGATCAGCCGTTCTACATTCTGCTTAACGTCGCCGTCGGCGGCAGCTTCCCCGGACCGCCGACAATCGACACGGCCTTTCCGGTGACCATGGAAGTGGACTACGTGCGGGTGTACTCCGGCGAGTCTTGAACGTTGCGGCGGGCGCTCGCCTTGACAGTTTATTGTCATGATTGTCTGACAGCGCTGTCATTCCGGGCCGGCCTACGGATTAGGCAGGCGTGACTTACTGGTCACGCCCATAACTAACAAAAATAATAAAAAAGTAAGTACGACTAGGGATTAGACTATGAAGGCTCCGGCGAACGCGCGGCTCTCCCGCGGTATCTATCTTCTACCCTTTGCTTACGCGCTGCTAGCTGGGTGCTTCGGCACCGGTGAGGGCCAGCAGTCCATCCCGGGGACGCCCGCCGCGGAAGGGCCCGGTGACGACGTGGTCGTCGACTGCGACAGCGCCATCAACTTCGAGGACGCTTGCGGCGCTGCGATGTTCATGGACTTCGCCGGTGGCTCAACGGCCATTGTCGACAACCCGGGGCCCGACGCGGTCAATGGCAGTGAGAAGGTAGCGCGGGCACAAAAGTTCGCTGCGGAGCCCTTCGGCGGCACCACCTTAGCGCTCAACGAGGACATCGACCTCGCGGACGGCACGGCCATCCGCGTCGCAGTCTGGGCTGAGCGCCCCGTGCCCATGCTGTTCAAGTTCGAAGGGCTCAACGTCGAACTAACGGAAAATCACAGCGGCAGCGCGAGCTGGGAGTTCCTGTGCTTCGACTTTGCCGGGACGACGGGCACCGAAGACACGGGCATCACCGTCATCTTCGACAACGGTGTCGTCGGTGACGCTGCCAACGATCCCAGCGCGTGGACCTTCTACTTCGATGAGATCGAGCAGCTCTCCAGCTGTGATGACGTCGGCGGCGGCGGTGGCGCCGGCGGTGCGCTCAGTGTCGACTTCGAGGGTGACGCGGCGAACTTCGACTTCGGCGAAGGTGCCGGCTTTGCGGGCGGCGTTACCATCGTCACGGCCAACCCCGATACCAGTGGCATCAACGCCAGCCCGCAGGCCGCGCGCTCGCAAAAGTTCGCCGGCGAGCCCTTCGGTGGCAGCACGCTCAGCCTCGGCAGCAACGTCGACTTCAGCGAAGGCGAGGTGTTCAAGGTCCAAGTGCGCGCAGACCGGCGCGTTCCCCTGCTGTTCAAGTTCGAAGGCCTCGACCAGGAGCGCACGCTGGAGCACAGCGGCAGCGGCGTCTGGGAGGAGCTTTGCTACGACTTCCGCGGCAGCACCGCCGGTCCTGCGAGCAACGCCATCACCTTCATCTTCGATAACGGCGTGCTCGGTGATGCAGACAACGATTCCGCCAACTGGACCTTCTTCATCGACAACATCCAACAGGACACCTCCTGTGGCGATGAGCCGGATGATGGCGACGACGGTCCCAGCTTCACCACCATCACCTTCGATGACCCCAACATCGCCTACGCGTTGCGGGGCTTCGGCGGTGCTGAGGATTCCACACTAGTCGCCGACCCAGGCGATGCGGGCAGCCAGGTCGCGCAGGTCAACCGCTCCGACGCCGCCGAGACCTTCGCGGGCACCGTTGTGAGCACTGGTGAGAACGAGACTGTTGGTGCGCTTCCCTTGAACGCTATGGCACCGCAGATGACGGTGCGAGTACGTTCCCCGGGCGTGGGTATCCCAGTGCGTTTGAAGGTCGAGAACTCAGGCGATCCGGCGATCTCCGTCGAGACGGAGGTGATGACCACCGTCGCCAACGAGTTCGAGACGCTCACCTTCAACTTCCTGAACCAGGCTGAGGGCACCTCCGCCTTCAACCCCGCCGCGGTTTACGACCGGGTGGCGATCTTCTTCAACTTTGGCGCCACCGGCGGAGAGGCTGGCGCGCAGACTTTCCTCTTCGACGACGTGGCCGTGGTCGGTGCCGAGGATGACGGCGGCGATGGCGGCGGTAGCAACTTCGACGCCATCACCTTCGACGATCCGGCGCTGACTTACGCCACCCGTGGCTTCGGCGGCGCCGAGGACTCGGTGATAGCGGCAGACCCGGCTGACGGCGCCAACATGGTGCTCCAGGTCAACCGCTCCGATGCCGCAGAGACCTTCGCTGGCACCGTGATCTCCACCAGTGATAACGAAACGGTCGGCACGATTCCCCTCGACGCGATGGCGCCGCAGATGACCGTCCGGGTGAACGGCCCCCAGGCCGGGGCGCAGATTCGACTGAAGGTCGAGAACTCAGCCGACGCGACGATCTCCGTAGAGACTGAGGCAACTACCACCGTTGCTAACGGCTGGGAGACCCTGACCTTCAACTTCCTCGACCAGGCCGAAGGCACAGCCGCGTTTGATCCTGCCGCCACCTACGACCGCGTGGTGTTGTTCTTCAACTTCGGTGCCTCTGGCGCCGACGTGGGCGCGCAGACCTGGTTTGCTGACGACATCGACGTGGTCGGCAGCGGCGCTGACGACGGCGGCGACGACGCTATGGACGATGGCGGTGCAGACGATGGCACCAGCCTTGACTTCGAGGGTGATCCGGCCGGCTTCGTCTTCGACAACTTCGCTGGCGGCGTGTCGACGGTGGTCGACAACCCTGCGATGGAGGGCATCAACACCAGCGCTCAAGTGGTGCAGATGCAGAAGTTTGCAGGTGACGTGTTCGGCGGCAGCACTCTGGCGCTGCCCGAGGGTATCGACTTCGCCAACGGTCCGGCCTTCACGATGAAGGTGTGGTCGCGGCGCGTGGTGCCGGTCCTGTTCAAGCTGGAGGGCCTCAACCAGGAGCGCTCGGCCGATCACGACGGCGGTGCCATGTGGCAGGACCTATGCTACGACTTCACTGGGGCCACCAGCGGCGACCCAGTGACCGGTGTCACGGTGATCTTCGATCTTGGCAATGCCGGCGATGCTGAGAACGACCCCGACAACTGGACCTTCTTCTACGACGACATTCAGCAAACGACCTCGTGCTCGGCCGACGATGGAGATGACGGCGGCGCGGACGATCGACCGGCCTTCGAGACGATCACCTTCGATGATCCCGATATCGCCTACGCGTTGCGTGGCTTTGAGGGTGCTGAGGACTCCTCCCTCGTGGTGGACCCGGTCGACGCCTCGAGCATGGTGCTTCGGGTGAACCGCAGCGAGGCGGCTCAGCTGTTCGCGGGCACGGTCATCTCCACCGGCGACAATGAATCCTCCGGTGCGATCAACCTCGACCCCATGGCGCCGCAGATGACGGTGCGCGTGAACGGACCACAGGTGGGCGCACAGATCCGCCTGAAGATCGAGGATTCGACCGACGAGACCGTGTCGGTGGAGACGGAGGCGACCACGACCGTCGCCAACGGCTGGGAGACGCTCACCTTCGATTTCCTCAATCAGGTATCGGGCACGGCAGCCTTCGATCCGAGTGCGACCTACGACAAGATCGTGCTGTTCTTCAACTTTGGCGCGGAAGGCGGCGATGTAGGTGCGCAAACGTGGTTTGCGGACGACATCGCCGTGGCCCTCGACGAGGGTGAGGACGATGGCGAACTGGGGGCCGGCTTCGAGACCGTCACCTTCGATGATGCTGCCGTCGAGTACACCTTGCGCGGGTTTGAAGGCGCAGAGGACTCGAGCCTAGCGGTCGACCCCCTCGACGGCGCCAACATGGTGCTACAGGTCAACCGATCGGCAGAGGCGCAGCTGTTCGCGGGTACGGTAATCTCAACCTTGCCTAACGAATCAGTTGGTGAGATCGAACTCGATCCCGCTGCCCCTGTGATGAGCGTGCGCGTCAACGGCCCCGCTGCGGGCGCACAGATTCGCCTGAAGATCGAGGACTCGACGGACGAGACCGTGTCCGTGGAGACGGAGGCGACCACGTCCATCGTTGACGGCTGGGAATCCCTCAACTTCAACTTCTCTAACCCAGTGGCGAACACGGCCGCCTTCGACCCGAATGCGACGTATGACAAGATCGTGCTGTTCTTCAACTTCGGCGCTGAAGGCGCCGGCGTCGGCGCGCAAACCTGGTACGCCGATGACATCGCGGTGGGTGCAGCCAGCGATGGCGGAGACGATGGCGACGACGGCGTCGTCGGCCCCACCAACGTCGACTTCGAAGGAGACCCCGCCGCCTTCGACTTTGGCCCCGATGGCGGCTTCGATGGCGGCGTCTCGACGGTGATCGAGAACCCCGTTTCCGGTGGCATCAATACCAGCGCCCAGGTGGCGCAGATGCAGAAGTTCGCCGGCGCGGACTTCGGCGGCAGCACCCTGCAGCTGCCCGAGGGCATCGACTTCGCCAACGGTGAGGCCTTCACGGTAAGGGTGTGGTCGACGCGCGAGGTGCCCCTGCTGTTCAAGCTCGAGGGCCTCAACCAGGAGCGGTCGGCTGCTCACGCTGGTGGCTCGCAGTGGCAGGAACTCTGCTACGACTTCGCCGGCGCCACGGCAGGTGATCCGGTCTCTGGTATCACCTTCATCTTCGATCTCGGCGCCGTCGGTGACGCCGCAAATGATCCTGATTTCTGGACCTTCTACTACGACGATGTTCGGCAGACCACCTCATGCCCCATCGAGGACGATGACGGCGGTGACGACGGCGACGACGGCGGTGTAGAAGGTCCGACCACCCTCGACTTCGAGGGCGACCCCGCAAACTTCGAATTCGAGGACTTCGAAGGGGGCGTCGCGACGGTGATCGACAACCCCGTGGCGAGCGGCCTGAACACGAGCGCTCAGGTCGTGCAGATGCAGAAGTTCGCCGGCGAGGACTTCGGGGGCAGCACGCTGCCGCTTCCCGCAGGCGTCGACTTCACGCAAGGCGAGGCCTTCACCATGACGGTGTGGTCGCCGCGCACCGTACCGGTGCTGTTCAAGTTGGAGGGGCTCAACCAGGAGCGCCCCGACGACCACGATGGCGGTGCCGTGTGGCAGGAGCTCTGCTACGACTTCTCGGGGATGACCAATGGCGAGGCGGTCACAGGCATCACTGTGATCTTCGATCTGGGGATGGTCGGTGACGCAGCGAACAACCCCGATGACTGGACTTTCTACTACGACGACATCCAACAAACCACTTCGTGCCCGGCGGAGGAAGACGAGGATGACGTCGCTGATCGAGGGGTCTTTGAGACCATCACCTTCGATAATCCCGATCTGGCCTACGCCCTGCGCGGCTTCGAGGGCGCGGAGGATTCTGCGCTCGTAGTGGACCCGGTAGACGCCTCGAGCATGGTGCTGCGCGTGAACCGTAGCAACATGGCTCAGTCGTTCGCTGGCACCGTGATCTTCACGGGTGACAACGAGTCCGTTGGCGTGATCGACCTCGATCCGGTGGCACCGCAGATGACCGTTCGCGTGAACGGTCCGCAGGCGGGTGCGCAGATTCGTCTGAAGATCGAGGATTCGACCAATGAGATGGTCTCGGTGGAGACGGAGGCGACCACGACTCTCGCCGATGGGTGGGAGACGCTGACCTTCGACTTCCTGAACCCCGTGGCGAATACCGCGGCCTTCGATTCGAACGCCACGTACGACAAGGTCGTGCTGTTCTTCAACTTCGGTATCGAGGGTACGGACGCTGGCCTGCAAACCTGGTTCGCGGACGATATCGCCATCGCGACGCAGATGGGTGAGCCGGGCCTGTTCCCGGTGGACTTCGAGGCCGCGGCGGACACCTACGACTTCGGGCCGGAAGCCGGCTTCGAAGGCGGTGTATCCACGGTGATTCCCAACCCCGTGGCCGGCGGATTGAACGGCAGTGCCCAGGTAGCGCAAATGCAGAAGTTCGAAGGCGAGGACTTCGCCGGCAGCACGCTCAGCCTGGGTGAGGACGTGGACTTCACCCGTGGGGAAGCATTCCGGATGAAGGTCTGGGCATCGCGCTCGGTTCCGGTGCTGTTCAAGTTCGAAGGCTTGGACCAGGAGCGCGCACTCAACCACAGTGGCAGCGGGATGTGGGAGGAGCTCTGCTTCGACTTCACCAATACAGCCCTCGGCGGTGCTCCGTCCAACGCGATTACCTTCATCTTCGACCTTGGCACCGTAGGCGATGCCATGGGCAGCCCGGATGACTGGACGTTCTTCTTCGACGACATCGAACAGGTCGACAATTGCGGTCCCCCGGCAGAGTTCCCCATCGACTTCGAGGCCGCACCGGACAGCTACGACTTCGGTCCTGAGGCGGGCTTCGCCGGCGGCGTATCCCTGGTGGTGCCGAACCCTGATCAGAGCGGGCTGAACACAACCGCGCAGACGGTGCGGATGCAGAAGTTTGGCGGTGAGACCTTTGCAGGCAGCACCCTTTCTCTAGGCGCCTCGGTCGACTTCGACGCGGGCGAGTCCTTCAGGATGAAGGTTTGGTCTGCGCGCCCGGTCCCGGTGCTGTTCAAGTTCGAGACGCTCAACCAGGAACGCACGGTCAACCACCCTGGCGGCGGCACCTGGGAGGAGCTGTGTTTTGACTTTGGCGGCACCACGATCGGTCCGCGCAGCAACGCTATCACTTTCATCTTCGACAATGGCGTGCTGGGTGACGCCGACGGCGACGCGGAAAACTGGACTTTTTACTACGACGAGATCGAGCAGATCGAGTCCTGCCCGCTAGCGCAGTTCCCGATTACCTTCGAAGATGCGCCCGATAGCTACGACTTTGGTCCGGATGCAGGCTTCGGTGGCGGTGTATCGGAAGTTGTGGGTAATCCGGATGCATCGGGCTTGAACACCACGCCGCAGGTGGCGCAGATGCGCAAGTTTGCTGGCGAACCCTTCGGTGGTAGCACCCTGAGCGCCGGCTCTGTGGACTTCTCGGACGGTGAGATCTTCACCATGAAGGTATGGTCGGCGCGCCCGGTGCCCGTGCTGTTCAAGTTCGAGACGCTCAATCGCGAGCGAGAGGTCCTACACCCCGGCGGCAGCGCCTGGCAGGAACTGTGCTTCGACTTCACCGGTGACACGGCAGGCCCTCGGCCGAACGCGATCACTTTCATCTTCGACAACGGTGTGCCGGGCAACGCGGGAGGCGATGCGAACAGCTGGACCTTCTTCTACGACGAGATTACCCGGGTCGACGAGTGTGGCGAGCCGCCGCCCGATCCGGAGCCGTTGCCGATGGTCGAGCCCGTCGACTTCGAGAGTGGCGAGGCGAACTTCGCAGACTTCGAGGGTGGCGTCGCCACAGTCATTTCCAACCCGGACGCGAGCGGTATCAACCCCAGTGACTTCGTCGGCGAGATGCAGAAATTCGCCGGGGCGACCTTCGCAGGCAGCACATACCTGCTCGGGGACGCGTTCTCCTTCGCTAGCGGAGACTCGTACCTGATGAAAGTGCGCGCCCAGCGCGAGGTCGAGGTGACCCTGAAGCTAGAGCCGCTCAATATGGAGCGGACCGCGCTCTACAGCGGCAGCGGCACGTGGGAGGAGCTGTGCTTCGACTTCGCCGATGTGGGTGGCAACATCACCGGGCTCACCCTGATCTTTGACAACGGCGTCGCGGGCGACGCGGCGGGCGATCCTGACAGCTGGACCTTCCAGTTCGATGACATCGCGCCGACCTCCGCAGGCTGTGGTGCGGACGATGTGCCGCCGCCGGCAGAGGTCTTCGCCGCGATCACCTTCGATGATCCTGAGGTGAACTACACGCTAGCCGACTTCAACGGCAGTGCCTCGGTGATCACCAACGATCCGGCCGGCGGCATGAACATGGTCGCCCTGTCGGTGCGCACGGACACGGCGCTCGAGGCCGCGGGCACTACGGTAGGCGTCCTGGAGGGCAACTCGGTGCCCCGCCTGCCGCTCAATGTGCTCAGGACCACCATGACGGTGCGGGTCTTCGCGCCGGCAGCGGGTATTCCGGTGCGAATGAAGATCGAGAATGCGGAAGATGGCAACGTCTCTGTCGAGGCTGAGGCGTCCACCACCGTGGCCAATGATTGGGAAACGCTGGTATTTGACTTTGCTAACCAGGTACCGGGAACGGCTCAGTTCGATCCAGCTGCCACCTACTCGAAGATCTCCATCTTCTTCAACTTCGGTGCGCTCGGCGCTGACGTTGGCGAGCAGATGTACTACTTCGACGATATCGACGTGGGCGAAGCGACTGACGACAACGCAGACCCCGACGAGCTGACGCTCAACGGGAACTTCGAGACAGGCACCCTCGACGGCTGGACGCTCTTCGACAACGGTGGTCAGCTGCGTATCGAGGATATGGACGCGAGCGAGGGGAGTTTCTCGGGCAATCTCATCGCAGGCCCTGGGCAGAACCCGGTGATCAAGCAGGAGTTCCTCGCCGTCGGCACGGTGATGGCCGGCGACACGGTGAGCATCTCCCTCGACATGAAGGCGACCTTCGCTGGGGCTGGCCCCAAGTTCGTGGTCGAGTTCTTCACCGAGCAGTCTGGGGACGGGGTGTTTCCCCAGACCATCGACGACATTCAGACAGCGCCTGCTGACTGGACCAACTTCAGCTACACGGCAACGGTAGGGGATGATCCGGCCCGCGGTATCACGCTGCAGCTCGTGGCGATTTGCAGTGGGGATCAGGGCTGCCTGGCGGATGTGCTGATCGACAACGTCAGCGTGAAGCTGGTGCCATGAGCTGGGCGCACAAGAAAGCCCGGCCGAGCGCACTGGGAGGGGAACCAGGCGATATGAACGATACGAAACACAGGGAATTCACTATGACCGCGATCCGCCTGCTGCGGCGCATGAGGACCGCCCTATGGGTGTTGCCGCTGCTCCTGGCGCTCGGCGCACCGGTGCACGTGGCAAACGCCCAGGTTGACCGGGTCGAGACCTACAAGGACGCGAACGGCTGGAAGCTGAAGGTCAACGGCTCGGACTACTACATCAAGGGTGTGGTTTGGGGCTACTCACCGCGCGGCCAGAACTACACCTACAACCTGTGGGGCCAGCCAGACGACTCCATCCGCAAGGTGCTCGACTACGAGATGGGCCTGATGAGGGGGGCGGGGATCAACACGATCCGCACCTTCTCCATGATCCCGCCGAAGTGGATCACCTACATCTACCGCGAGCACGGTATCATGTCCGTGGTAAACCCCCTGATGGGGCGCTACGGTTATAACGTCGGCGGCAAGTGGATTCCCTTCACCGACTACTCTGATCCGCTCACGCGCGAAACGCTCAAGCGCGACATGCAGAACTGGGTTCAGCAGTACAAGGACACGCCGGGCGTGCTCATGTTCGCTTTCGGTAACGAGAGCAACTACGGCTTGTCATGGTCCAGTTTCGAGATCGAGAACCTCCCCGCAGGAGAACAACAGACGGCGAAAGCCCGCTTCCTGTACTCCCTGTGGAACGAGGTGGTGAAGGCGGGTAAGTCGATAGACCCCAATCACCCGTTTACGATCGTCAACGGTGACATTCAGTACATCGACCTGATTCAAGAGCTGTGCCCCGACCTCGACCTTCTCGGCTCCAACGTCTATCGCGGCAAGAGCTTCACCAACCTGTGGAGCGAGGTGGAAGCGAAGCTCGACCTGCCGGTGGTGTTCTTCGAGTTTGGTAGCGACGCCTTCAACGCTCGTCGTCTCGAAGAGGATCAGCTGTCTCAGGCCCTGATACTGCGGGATCAATGGGCGGAGATGTATCGCAAGGCCTACGGTAAGGGCGAGGAGGGCAACTCCATCGGCGCCTTCGTCTTCGAATGGCGCGATGAGTGGTGGAAGTATCTGC
The DNA here is from genome assembly GCA_039193195.1 of Pseudomonadota bacterium. Lineage (NCBI taxonomy): Bacteria > Pseudomonadati > Pseudomonadota > Pseudomonadota bacterium. The sequence continues at coordinate 121,401 of JBCCWS010000010.1, read as the reverse complement.
AGATCGAGAACCTGGAGATTCACGACACCAACGCCTCTTGGTCCAATCAAGCCTACCCCTTCGACTGGGCCGAAGGCCTCAACAATATGAACGAGGAGTGGTTCGGCATCATGGCCTTGGGCCTGCCGAACTCCGAGGGCGTCTACACGGCGCGCCCGCGTATGGCCTACGACGTGCTGGCTGAGATCTTCCAGATCGACCCCTACACGGCGAACGTCGGCGAGATCAATTCGCGCGTGGCCAACGTCGATCTCGACGTGCTCGAACTGAAGGGTGAGGTGCGCGCCCTGAAGTCGCGCGCGAACGAGGAGCGGCGGCTGCTGAAGTTCACCGGGGGTGACATTCGCGGTGAGTTCGCCGTGCGTGCCCTGGAGCAGGACATCACCGAGCTCGGCGAAAACGGGGTGGAGTTCCTCACGGGCCAGCAGCTGAATGTCGACTTTGCCTTCAATCCGAGCGAGCAGGTCGAGGGTCAGTTCTCCCTCAACGTGCTCGGTGACGTGGCGGATAAGCAGCCCCTGGAGTTCGAGTACGGCCAACGGGGCCTGCCGCTGACGATTCGCGTGCCTACTCTGAACGAGAATCCGGGCCTGGTCATTCGCGACCAGACCCTCGATCAGTTCACGGAGCGACAGGTAGTCTTGTCAGATCGTGAGCGCGTGGAGATTTACGACTTCAACGCCAAGTACACGGGCAGGAACTTCGATCTCGAAGCCTTCTACCACACGCCGCGTTTCCACTGGGCCTACGAAGGGGACTTCTTTGGTCTAATCCAGGAAGCGACTGATATTCCCGGCATCGATGTGTTCAACGGCAAGGCGCCGGAGGGCATCGAGTTCACGGGCAAAGGCCCCCTCGAGGGCCTGAAGATCGTGGCTGGCCCGGAGATCTTCTGGGGCGCCAACCCGAAGGCGGTGATCAAGTACGAGTTCGCCACCCGAGGTATCGATTGGGCGATCATCCACTCGGAGGACTTCTCGCGCCTAGGTACGGGCGCTAACGCCACCCAGGCCACGCAGCGTCAGACGCGAGCGACCTCGATCTTCGCCTCCACTCAACTGCCCGGCGGTATCAAGGTGGAAGCGGGCGGTCTGCTGTCCGCGCCTGAGCGTATCGATGAGCAGTTCGACCGGGTCGATGAGGATGGCAACATCGTCACGGACCAAATCGAGTTCGAAGACACCTTGGGTTTCAAGCTGAAGACTAGCTTCCGCCTGTTTGGCGCCGAGACCTATCTCTCCGCCCACCACGCGGGCCTGGTGTCGGAAGGTGGCCGGCCCGTGCCGACCTTCGGCGTGCTGGACCCCACCCGCCTGCCGCTCACGGGTCTGGGTAACCGCCGCGAGTACGAGGCGGGCACGATCATTCGCTTCGGCAACCTGATGATCTACCCGCGCTTCCTCTACCGCGACAATCTGGTGGACGCGAACCCGTTCATCGATCCGGTCATCACGCCGGACGGCATCCTGAACCCGGGACTCCTGCCGCGAGATCGTGACAACGATGCCTTCGCCGTGCTGGGCAACCGTGAGGCCCGCTCCGGTGAGATCTTCTTCACCTGGGATCCGACCGGCGCCACACCGTTCTACGACTGGGACAACGAGTGGCGCGAGGATGCGAAGTTTGCGTTCAACATCGGCGCCAACTACACCGAGTACCCGACGGCGACGGACGCCAACCTGTTCTTCTTGGATCTGGGCAACGGCGGCAGCAACGCCTCCTTCGGTCAGGGGCTTCCCGCCGAGGATGTGTGGAGTGTCACCAGTCGCATGGTCTGGAACCCGAGCCCGAATCAGAATTACATCCTGACCCTGGTCCGCGGCTTCGATCAGTCTACCGGTGATCCAACCGGAGGAACCCGTGATTTCTACGAGGCATACTGGAAGGCTGTGATAAACCGGCGCCATCTGGTACGCGGCTACTTTAAGAAGGACTCGTGGGGGCCGGAAGACTTCTTCCGCCAGTTCAACTTCACCTATCCCGAGCAGGTGGAATTCGACTACTCGTTCTTGCTGGGTACCGGAATGTCCTTTGGTAACCTCATCGATGAGATCCGCGCGACGCGTATCGGCGTGCGCACGATCTTCCGCACTACCGATGAGAACTCCCTGCCGGAGGAGTTCCTGGACGGCGAGAACGACTACGCCTTCCTGACCACTTTCTACTTCACCTATCGCTTCTGATCGGCTCGTAGGCAGAGCACGAGGATTGTGAGAATGAACAACAAGACGCTTAAGGCCAGCAGCTTTGCGCGATGGATGACGATTGCCTCCCTCGCTGTGGTGGGCGGTCTCGGCCTTACGGCCTGCAACGACGGCACGGACGGCGGCATGGTGATAAACGCCATCGTGCTGCCGAGCGATACGCTGTTGAACCTCGCCTGCATCAACGTAGGTATCGGCTCTGAGCGATGCGTGCTGGACGACCCGGAGAACCCCTTTATCGGCACGCCGATCGTCGAGTTCGACGCCAACAACCCGGATGCGGCGAACAAGTTCGAGCTGTTCAACGCGATCCCCTTGGGCCCTGAGGGCGCGAAATCCCGCTTTTATTTCTGGGCGACGGCCTTGGCCAATCGCCAGTCCGGCGAGAACCAGTACTTTACGGCGCTTGCCTTGCATGAGCTGTGGGACATCAACGGCGATTCCTTGATTCAAGAGCAAGCGCTCAAGGCCTACCGCTCTGTGCTCGATAACTTCTTTGGCCAAGTCACCGTATTCACTTGCTGCCCAGGCCTCAGCCCGGACGGTGAGCCGGTGCCATTCCCCGTCGGCACCAACGAGCTGGCCGCGGATGCCTTGTATCGCACGGATGCCACCGGCTTCGATCGCCTGATCCCGGGCGACCCGCTGCTGGTGATCTCTCAGCTGCTCGAATGGGGCTTCACTTACCAACCGGCGAACCCACCCAATTTCGATGATGGGGTGGTCAGCGTCATCGGTGGTTAGGCCCGTGCGGCACCCGAATGCTGCTAACGGACCGCGTCGCTTGGCCGCAACGGTTGCCGCTGTCGCAAGCGCGGTATTCGCCGTGGCTGGCAGCGCCGGCACGGAGCCGGCGAAGGGCCCCGTGCCTGTCGAGCTGCGAGAGACCGCAGAGGGCTGGCAGCTCTACCGCGGGGGCGAGCCTTACTTCATTCGCGGCGCCGGTGGAGACGCCTCCCTCGACGCCTTGGCCGCCGCCGGTGCCAATTCCGTACGCACCTGGGGCGGTGAGGTCGACGAGGTGCTCGATCAGGCCCACGCCTTGGGGCTGACGGTCACGGTGGGCATCTGGCTCGGTCATGCACGGCATGGCTTCGACTACAGCAACGCGAGCCAGCTCGAGAAGCAGCTCGAACGCGTGCGGGAGATGGTGCTTCGCTATCGCGATCATCCGGCCTTGCTGCTCTGGGGCGTGGGTAACGAGGCCGAGGGCTTTGATGAGGCGACGGACCCTGCTGTGTGGAAAGCCATCAATGAGGCCGCCGCAATGGTGAAGTCCTTGGACCCCAACCACCCCACGATGACGGTCACGACTTTCGTTCACGGCGAGCGGATCGAGTACATCCACGAACGCTCGCCGGCCATCGACATACACGGCATAAACGCCTATGGCGGCGCCCGGGTCGTGCCGGAGCGTCTGCAGGAGAAGAGGGCCAGCAAACCCTTCGTGCTTACGGAGTTCGGTCCCCTGGGGCCGTGGGAGACGGGCGCGACCGCTTGGGGGGCGCCCTACGAGCAGACTAGCGAGGAAAAAGCCGCCTTCTATCGCGGCACCTACCAGCAGGTGATACTCGGCACACCGGGCGTATCACTGGGGTCCTACGCGTTCCTCTGGGGCCACAAGATGGAGGGCACGGACACCTGGTTCGGTATGTTCTTGCCAGATGGCGCCGGCACCGCTGCCGTGGATACGATGACCGCCCTATGGTCTGGTGAGGCGCCGGGCGATCGGGCACCTGCCATCGATGGGTTGTCCGTGTCGGGGGCGACGGCGGTCGATCCCGGTGCGGTCATCGATGTCGCCGCACGGATGCGCGATCCGGAAGGCGGTGACTTGCGCGCACGCTGGGTGCTAATGGCCGAGACCGGTGACTATGCCACCGGCGGCGACTACCGCGCGACGCCCCTGCCGATCGAGGACGCCATCCTCGAAGCCGGCGTAACGGGTGCGCAGGTGCGCATGCCCGAGGCACCGGGACCCTACCGACTGTTCGCTTATGTCTACGATGGCAACGGAAAGGCGGGCACGGCAAACGTGCCCCTCCTGGTGAAGGGCGAGCGCCGCACACCGCTGCCCTTCCCCGTTTACGAGGACAGCTTAGAGCAAATGGCTTGGGTGCCCTCGGGGTGGATGGGCGGCGTCGAGCATCTGGCGCTCGATGGCGACGACGCCAGTAGCCCACGCGAAGGCAAGGCAGCTATCCGTATTCGCTACGAGGGCAAGTTCGGCTGGGCGGGCATCGCCTGGCAACATCCCCCGAACAACTGGGGCGATCAGGAAGGGGGCATCGACCTCACCGGGGCTAACAGGTTGGAGTTCTGGGCGCGAGGCGCCTATGGCGGGGAAAAGGTGAGCTTCGGTGTCGGCTTACTCGAATCGGATAACAAACATCCGGACTCAAGCATCTCCAAATCCGGTGACATCGTGCTGACAGATGCATGGAAGCGCTACGAGATTAGGTTGAAGGGCAAGGACCTCAGCAGCTTGAAGACAGGCTTCGTCGTCACACTCGTAGGCCGCACTTCGCCCGTCACCATCTATCTGGACAGCATTCGCTTCGTGCGCTGAGTATCGCGCTCCTTACCGGCGCTTATTCGACGTGTCTCACACTTTCGCTCGCCCCATCTCACTTGCTTAGGCGGCTTGCAGCCGCTCCATCGGCTGAAATATCCCCATCGATATTTCTGCGTTCGGAGCGCCTACGCCATGAGCATCAAAACACCCCTGATCGTCCTCGCAAGCGCCATCGCCGCCTCTTACGTGTGGTCCCTTGCCGATCGCGATGCACCCATGGGGAGCATCGACGTTTCAGTGCCGTCTGCGCCCCTTGCCACGGCGCTAGACACGCCTGCGCCAGCACTCGACGAAGCCGCCTACAGGGAGACGACTGTCGACACACCGCGCGCGGGCGTGGAGGCGGGGCGCGCGCGCATGAGCGCCTCCGTGGTTGCCCTGGCGGAGGCCGGCGGGGCGCAGCCGGTCGAGCTCGTTTTGAACGCGCAGCGGGGCGGGGAGCTGTTGAGAGCCGCAGGGAAAGCTGGCATCAACATCAGTGCGTCACGCGCCTTCGATTCCTTACCCTACGTGGCCTTGACGGTGCCGGCTGGGGAACTGGATCGCCTTGCCGCTACCGAAGGCATGGACTACATGACCCTCGACGGCACGGTCGAAGCGGCGTCGCGCCGCTGGCGTAGGGCTTCGCGCCGCGGCGGTGGCTGGGGCTGGTCCGGCGGCGGTGACTGGAGTAGCGGGGGTAGTTGGGGCGGGCATCGCGCCATGACTGCGATCGAGCGCCCGGTGGGGCTGCAGACAGCGAACGCCCCGGCGTCCGACATGATTGCCATGAACGTGCAGGTCGCCGTACTCGATTCCGGCGTGACCGAAGCCGCTTACGATCTCCTTGGCTACGTGCATTCGGTGGTGGACTTCACCGGTGGGCGGAGCGTCGACGACTACGGCCACGGCACGCACGTCGCCGGTATCATCTCGGGCGACGGCCTTGACTCGGCGGGCTTCTTCCAGGGCATGGCCCCACGGGCGGGAATCCACTCCGTGCGTGTGCTCGACGACCGGGGGCGTGGCCGCATCTCCCAAGTGCTCGCCGGTATCGACTGGGTCATCGCCAACGCGACCGCCAAGAACATTCGCGTCGTTAACATGTCTCTCGGCAAGGGGATCGAGGAGTCGGCGGCGGAGGATCCCCTCGTGCAGGCTGTCGAGGCCATGTGGGATGCGGGCTTGGTCGTGGTGGCTTCAGCCGGCAACTATGGCCGCGACGGTGCCATGACCATCACCAGCCCGGGCAACGCGCCGAAGATCATCACCGTCGGCTCGCTCACCTACGCGGGCACGGCGCGCACGGACGATGACTTCGTCTCCACCTACTCGTCGCGCGGACCTACCATGATCGACCACTACGTGAAGCCCGATCTGGTGGCGCCTGGCAACCGGATCCCCTCGACGGTCGCCCCCGGTTCGATCCTGGATCGCGATCTGCCCAACTGGGTGCGTGAACGCCCGACCAACTACTACTACTCCAGTACGGCCAGCGGCTACGACACGGCGGACTACGTGGAGATGTCGGGCACTAGTATGGCTGCCGCCATGGTATCCGGGGCCGTCGTGCTGATGCTCTCCGACGATCCCAACCTCTCGCCTGCGACCATCAAGGCCCGACTGATGCGTTCGGCACGCAAAATGGACGACGGCACGCTCGTCGCCGGGGCGGGTGTGCTCGATGTGCAAGCAGCCCTCGCAGAGCGGGGCTACGTAGCCGGTGAGGCCCTGTCGCCGAAGCTCCAGCGCACGCAGGATGGCGACATCTACCTGGTCGAGGACACGGCCAAGCTCTGGGGCAACCCTGCCTTCGGGGCGGGCTACCTGTGGAGCGATGGCTACCTCTGGTCCGACGGTTACCTGTGGAGCGATGGTTACCTCTGGTCCGACGCGTACCTGTGGAGCGACGGCTATCTGTGGAGTGATGCCTACCTCTGGAGCGACGCATACCTGTGGTCCGATGCTTACCTGTGGAGCGACGGCTACCTCTGGTCTGACCACGTGAAGAATGCAGACCCGCTGCTCAACCTGCAGAGCAACGGCCTCCGGCACCGGCCGGACTAGCGGCTTGATGAGGATTGGAGAGGACGGCGTGGCCACGTTGGCTTCCTCCAGAATGGTGGAATCAGCAAGCGCAGGCCGATTGCCGCGTTCCTCATTACGGTAAAGAAGCGTCCCTTATGAGACAATGTCGCATCTCGGTGGTGTGGCTCGATGCGGCAAACGACGAGTGGCCGTGGCGCGGGCAGTTTGCCGACCCCTTGCCGGTCAGGGTACTGAGCCTCTGTGCGTGTGGTCGCCAACCGTTGGGTGCTTCGGCTGCTCGATGGGCAAGCAGTCTTACGGCTACTAGTAAAAAAGCTAGGTAAGTGCTGGCCGATGTGCGCTCGGTGAGAAGTGGGACGCTCGAGAGCGGTGCGAGCGCTATGGAGACTCGACGTTTCGCGAACTGGCCGTGAGTCGGGTGACTGCGTGTGAGTATCGCGCGTGCGCAGATCGTGGCAGCATCCCCAGTAGCGTGACCAGCACGCGCGACGCCACTGCGACATAGGAGCCGCTAGATGTTTACCCACGTGATGATCGGTACCAACGACATGGACGCGGCTCGACGCTTTTACGATGCCGTGCTCGGCGCGCTCGGCGTGCCGAGCGGCGTGATGGACGAGAAGGGCCGCTGCTTTTACAACAGTAAGTACGGGGTGTTTTGCCTCACCGCCCCAATCGATGGCAAGCCCGCCACCTGTAACAACGGCGGGACCATCGGCTTTCGCGCCGCCAGTCCCGAGGACGCGGACGCCTTCCATGCTGCGGGCCTAGCCAATGGCGGTGTCACCTGCGAGGACCCGCCTGGCGTGCGCGAGGGATCGGGCATGAAGATGTACCTGGCCTACCTGCGTGACCCCGATGGCCACAAGATCTGCGCCTTGCACTCCATGACCTGATTCTAGGCGGCGATCCGCTCACACTCTTCGATGCAGTGTTCGCAGGCCTTGGCGCAGGCTCGACACACCTCGTGGTGCTTCGCGTGCTTGCGACACTCCTCTTCGCAGGCCTTGCACACGCCCGAGGTCGCCTCGGCGAAGGCGGCCAAGTGGGGCGATCGATGGGCTGCGAGTTGGGCTAGGGCCCGGCAGGCGATTACCAACTCCTGCACGCGCACGGCGCAGTCGGCGAGGGTGGTGTCGTCTGACTGAAACTCGCTCAGGCAGTGGGCGATGCAGTCATCGCCAGTGGTGACGCACTGGAGGGCGCTGTCGCGGAGCTTGTTGTCCACCGCGTGCATCGCGTGATGGCCGGACTGCTCGTGATGGGCTGCACGGCTGGCCTTGGCGAAGGCCAAGCCGGCAAGGGCTGCCGTGGCCCCGCTCAATACGTCACGGCGCGCCCAAGCGCGTGCTCCTTCGGATCGATCATCCTTAGCCACGGTGTGTTCTCCTCGTTGCAGAGCTCAAAGCAAAAGCGTACTGGAAATCGACCGCGAGATCCCAGAAGCGGCGCCTCTAGCTCGGCAGGAGCCCCAACCCCGTGTAGGTAATGGCCAAGACGATCGTACTGACCACGCCGAAAGCCAGCGCGCAAGCTATCGCCGGTCGGTGAAACATGGGCAACAGGTAGGCGGCCGGTGCGATCAGGGCCTGACACCACCGCTGCGTAGCGAGGGTGGGAAGGAATCCCAGGGCGAACACGGGGAAGGCGCCGAGGCCGACGGCGTACAAGTACACACCGGTCAGGCTCTCGAAGCGGATGCCGAAGCGAAAGGAACCGCCGACGGCCTTGAGCGCTGACGCGGGGCTGCCCGCGAAAGCGCCCGTCAGGGCTGTCCACAGGAGGAAGGAGAGGGAGGTGAGCAGTATCGTGAGCGCCAGGCGAGCAGCCGCGTCACCTAGCAGAAAAAATAGGTTATGTGGGGCGCTGCTTGAGAGGAGTCCGTCTAGGTGTCTGGTGTAGACTCGCGCCATCGCTAGGTTGACCAGAAAAACGACCGGGAATCCATGCAACGCCACCTGAGTCCACATTGCTCCTTGCAGGGCGGATGGTCGCCGCAACAAGAAGATGGTCAAGCAGGGGAGTAGGGTGCCTGCGCTCACCAGTGCTATGTTGCGAAGCAAGCGTGGCCAGGCCGTGGGCGCGCCGTGAACGTAGAGCCGTAGGAGGCCGTTGCGCACGGTGCGATAGAGCGTCGCCTCGTCAAAGGTGAGGAGCCTAGAGAAGAGCGCCATGGGGCCTAGCCTGCCATGGGAGGTGCCCGAGCGCCCGTGCCCGCTCATCGGGATCAATCGCTTGGTCGTTGCAGATTATTTTAATCCGGGTAATATTCGACGCCCTTACCCAACTGGCGGCGAGCTATGACATCCGATACCCGTCACTACTGCGCCTTTCGTGCGGGCCACGAGGTCGCACGGGGGCGACTGTTCGAGGTAGCGCTCAGGGTGCGCGACCTGGGCTCGGAAGTTCCATCGCAGATCTTCGATCTGGGAGATGGGCGCCTTGTCGACGTATTACTCGAGGGCACGGACGAGTCCATTTCGCAGTGGATTGCAGAGCACCACCCACACCGGGTGCAAGGAGCTTCCCAAAGATCTCGGGGGCGCCCAAGGCTCGGGGTCGTTGGGCGTGAGATCACCCTGTTGCCACGCCAATGGGATTGGCTCAACTCGCAGCCCGGTGGGGCTTCCGCGAACTTGCGCAGGTTAGTAGATGAAGCGGCCAAGCGACCGGCAGCGCTTCGCGATGCGGCGCGCGATGCTACCTTCCGCTTCCTGAACGCGCTTGCCGGGGACTACCCGGGCTTTGAGGAGTCCCTGCGGGCCCTGTACGGGGGCGATCGTGAGGCCTTCTCGGCCCACGCGGCCGCCTGGCCGGATGATGTTCGCCGTCAGGCAGCAGCCTTCGCGGACGCCGCCTGGTCGTGACTCCCCTTGGCTTCACAAGGCCTCACGGGCCTGCGCTCCAGCGCTGCAGGTTGAGGAACTCGCGGCGGGTCTTGGGGCCGTAGGTCTCGAAGTGCGGATCTGGCCGGTTGCGGTAGCCCTCGCGCCATGCGGCCACCTGATCATTCCCCAGGTGTGCCGCGCGCACGTCCAGTGGAACCTGATAGATACGTAAGGCGTTCAAGCCAAAGATCTTTGCGCGGATGGCTGGGGTCATCTGGGGGTAGGCGAAGCGCTCGCGTAGCGGCTCGCTAATCTGAAAGGTGCGCATCGCTTGGATCTGATCCTGTGGTGAGCCATACCAGATGGAGTCCGTACCCCAGAGGATGTTGTCCTCGCCGAGGTGTAGCAGGAGTTTGCCCAGCGCGTGGGCCGCCTGATCCGGGTCGCGCATGAGGAAGCGCCAGGTAGAGCCTAGCTCGGCAAACACGTTGTGCCGCTTGCGCAGGCCAGCCGCGCGTACGGAGCTGATGAGCTGGTCGATGCCGTCCGTACGCTTCGGGTCGTACGGCCCTTCGGGACGGCTGGTCGTGAAGCCTGAGTGGTAGATGAGGAAATTGACATCCGGGTACTGCTTCGCCACCCGGCCGACATCGATACAGGTGGAGTGCTCGTAAGAGCGCGCGCCGAAGGGCAAGCCCTTATGCACGGCGATGTTCCTTACGCCCAAGCGGCGAGCTTGCTCGATCATAGCGAGGCCGACATCGTCGTCGAGAAAGAAGCCCGTGCCGGAAGGTCCCCATTGCGTATAGGTCTTCCACGCGGCGATACCGAATTGCTGCGATAGGCGCTCCATGTCCTCCAGGTCACCGGCCTGGTTTGGGTTGACGCGGCCGTGCAGGTAGAGACGTCTCGTGCCGCCCAATTTGGCGACGATCTCCTGCGTGGCTGCCGCCTCTTCTATCGTGAGCGGTTCGCCATCGCGTGTGGAGGGCACAAAGGACAGCACGGCGAGGTCTGTGTCCGAGTCCAGGAAGAGATGACGAATAAAGGCGTCAGGGCCGAGGCACTGCAAGTGGTCGCGCGGGCCTCCCATGGCGGCGGCGGCGCAATTGTCCGTCTGGGCGAAGCGCAAGGGGCTGGCCTCGTCCGGCAGTGCGCGAAGCCATGCACCTGTGGGGTTCACGAAGTGCCCCTGCACGTCGAAGATGAACTCATCCCCGGTGACTGCCGCGACGGCAGTATCGTCGTCGAGGGCCGCTGTGCCAGGGAGCTCGTAGTAACCCCCTCGGCGGCCGATGGCGCCAAAGGCCTCGTTCATGGCCAGGAGGGTACTGGCGGCACCGCAGGCGCTGACGAGGAAGTCCCTGCGGGAGCGACCCTGGCGTCGGGCATGTTCGGTAGCGCGGGCCAGGGCGTGGTCGCAGGCGTAGCGGTGAATCGGGGCGAGGGGCACCGGTTCGAACTCGCCGTTGCTGGTGCTGTCCAGCTTTATGGGCAATCGCTGCCCGTTTGGATCGACCGACTTATCCACCATCTGATCCCCCAAGCGCGTGCCTAAAGGCACGATGCGCGGGGCTGCCCTTGGGTCGCGCCGGTCCGAGGCAGCGGGTGGGTGGTCTCAGCCGGCCGTCGCCGGGTGGGCGAGCATCGCCAGCTTCGGCGTCCGGTCCACCCTGTACAAGCCCCAGTGCTTCTCTGGTTCGAGCGGATCCGCCGAGCCCTTCCAGGGCTCGTCAAAGGCCTCGAAGATGAAGGTGAGGATTTGCTCGCGATCGGTCCAGTTGAGCAACTGCTCGTAGTAGCCTGCCTGCAGTTCCTCGGACGCGTTGTGGGGCTCGATGCCCCGACCATTGGCCGCCGTGGTCCAGCCCGCCTCGGTGATGATCACCGACTTATCTGGATAGTGCTCGGCCACGGAGCGGTAGTTTTCCTGCGTGTATGCGAGCGCCTGGTCCAGGGAGCGGTACTCCCATACCGGGTAGGTGTGGATCGCGATAACGTCGAGGGTCTCGGCCAGCGGTTGTAGCTTCTGTGTCCAGGGCACGTAGTTCTCGCAGAAGGTCACCGGCTGTGGAATGCCTGCGCGCATCTGCCGCGCGTAGTACACCAGGCGCTCGACGGGCACGAGATGATCGGTCCAATCGACGCTCGCCTCGTTGCCTATCGACATAGCCATCACCGCGTGCGGGTGTGCGCTGGCTAGGGCGATGGCGCGGATAACGCGGGACTCGTTGGAGGCGCGATTTTCCCGCAGGGTCTCTTCGCTGAAGTCGGCGCCCCAGGGACAGTTGGGATTGCTTACCTCGGCCGCTAGGTCGACGCCTAGCATGACTCGCAAGGGCAGATCTTCCTGTTCGATCACCTCGAGCACAGTCTGCGCGTGGCGGCTGCAGTCGTACAGGCGCAGGTACTGCCAGTGGGGCGCTAGGATGTGTAAGTCCTCACGGATCTCATCGTACGATGGGTACAAGCCGTGTCCTGGATGCTGGCCTTCGCGATAGCCGGAGTAGCAGATGGCGCGCCCGTAGGTCGGTAGGGAACGGGCGATGAACGGATGGGCGAGGATGTCAGACATACTTCGGCGTCCCGTGTTGATCCCACAGGCCCCAGTAGGCGCCCACATCGCCCTCGGCCGCGACCTTCCAGGTCTCGTCGAAGGAAGAGAACCAGAACACCTCCACGGCGTCTTCCTCAGCCCATTGGTAGGTGTCGAGGAAGTACTTAATGGCGTGTTCGAAGGACGGCACGGCGCCGCCCACGGGCGTGCCGATGTTTGGCCAGCCGGTCTCGCTCACGATTACCCGCTTGCCCGGCGCGACGCGCTGTGCACGGCGGTACATGTCCTTCATGTATAGGCAGGCGAACTCGGCCGGGCAGCTCTCCCAGAACGGGTAGCAGTTGGCGAGGATCACGTCGCAGGCTTCGGTGATGCGCGGGTGCACTTCGAATTCGAAGTACGCGTCGACGTAGCCCACCGGCACCTCACTAGGCACGGCGGCCTGTGCGCGATGGAGGTACTCGAGCAAGTGATCTTCGGTGAGGTCACCGCGCAGAAGCACTTCGTTGCCTACGCCCAGCACGTCGACTAGGCCCGCCTTGGCCAGCTCGATGCCCGTGGCCAGTTCCTGCTCGTTCTTTTCGTGATCGTTGCCGAGCCAGACGCCGACCATGGTACTGAGCCCTTCACCCTTTGCGATGGCCGGGATCAGCTCGTTGCCGTCGCTGCACGAGAAGGTGCGGATCCAGCGCACGAAGGGTTGGATCACAGCGAGGCGTTCGCGGATCTGGCCCTCGCTCACCTTGACCACCTTGGGGTCTTGGCCCTCGATGTAGGGGCTGAAGGAGATGCCGTGGAGGCCACGTTCGAGAAGCTCGCGCACTAAGAGGCGTAGGTCTTCTACGCTGCGGTTGCGGATATCGACCCCGGCGAGGGAGAGCTTGCGTTGGTAGGGCGACATCGACATGAGCCTTGCCTCCTGTAGTTAGGGTTTGAACAAAAGTGCGGTGCTGAGGCGTACGATGACTTCGCGTACATGACCCTCGCGGCGGAACAGAGATTCGCTATCCGCGCTGGTCAGGGTGAGTTCGGCTTGCGAGTGATCCGTGCCGTCCGTGTAGTGCACGGTGATGCCTGCAGCATCCTCTACCTCGACTAGCGTGTAGCGCACGGGCACCTGACACCATGTGAAGCCCAGGCTGTGCGGCGACAGCGCGAGCTCGTGCCACGTGCCGTCGAGGGCCAGGTAGCGAAGGGCGGCAGGGGCGGCGAGAAACTCCTGGCCACGCAGCAGCTGTGGGCGGAAGCTGACGCGCCCGTCGCGCACCCGAACGCCGAGTTCGCCAAAGCGCGTTAGCACCTCTTCTTTGACTTGCCCAGTCATTCCCGGTTGGCGTGCGCCGGCGTGGCCTGGCGTGTGCGAGTAGGCATCCATGGGGAATGCGCCGAACTCTGCGGGGGACTTGTTGAAGCCGATGCCTGCACGCACTTGGTAGTAGTGTTCGCCAAGGCGATGGCAGGTGAGCTCATCGGTTCCCGCCTCGAGAGCGGCGAAGAACGTCTCTTGCACGGCGAGTAGCAGCTTGGACACCATATGCCAATAGATGCACCCGAGGCCTTCGAAGCCAAACATGGTGCCCGACCTGCCGGTGAAGGCCTGGTGGTCGAACACCTGCTCGAACAAGGTGAGAACGCCGTCTCGCGCCGTGGCCACGATGCCCTGGAAGGGCTCAGGCAGGTCGTTGAGCGCTGCCTGCAGATCATCGGCATTGGTGAAATTCGCGTTGAAGCGGTAGGCGCCGTCGGCGTCGCGGTAGAGGACATCGTCGTTGCCTTCGGCGAGCAGGCGCGAGAGCAGCGGGTTGGCCTGTACCTGCGTTTGCGTCAGGCGGTTCTTGTCCAGAAAGCTCGCTAGCTTGCGATCCGGGTACAGCATGAAGCTGTGTTGGTCCACGCGGTAAATGGAGCTCGCAAATAGGCCGTCCAGTACGGCGACGGCCTCCTTTGGTGCCAAGCTACCCGCGCTGAGGGCCGCCACCTGACCCTCGAGCATCGGATACAGGTGACCGAGCTCGAGTCGCTCCTCGCCCACCCCCAACAGGTTGTAGGCGTGGTAGAGGCCGTCATCGCGGCGGTTGCTTTGAATGCTGTGGTCCACTACCACTCGGGTGTCCTCGAGAAGATCTGTGATCTTGCTCATGGGCAGCGCCTGCGGCGTACCATCGCCTGCGCCCTCGGCGTAGACCTTCGCGCGGTAGGTGCTCGCTGCCTCACCAAGTTGAACGAGCAGCGCGTAGCGATCGTGATCGTTAGCGACCGTGCCCGCGCTCAGCCTGCCGCGGAACGCGTGCAGGGCCGCTGCGGTCCCTCGCAGCCAATCCGCAAGGGGCGCGCTGAGCGTTGCTGGCGCCTGCTCGGTGCTGAGCAGAACGTGGAGAAACCTCACGTAGCGGCGAAGGTAGTACAGGGTGACCATCGACAGTCCCTGGCCGACCAGGGCATTGTTGGCGTCGTTCCACTCCGGACGCTGCGTGTTCATCCAGATGCCGCCGTCCACCACCAGGTTGCCCAGCTTGGCCAGCAGCGGCACGAGCAGTTTCTCAAGCAGGGTAACCTGTAGGACCTCGCCCTCACGAGTGAGGATCAGCTTTGCATCGCCGCCCATGTCTTCAAGGCGCTGCTCGATCGCCAGGGCTTGCTCATCGGCGTAGTCGACCGTGGTCTTCGGGTCCTCGAGCAGGGCGCGGAACGGCCGAATGCGATAGGGCACGTTGGCGTAGGCGAACAGAGGCGCGTGCAGAAGCGCCTGCAGGCGCTGAGGATGGAACTGGCGCGAGAGCTCCAGGAGTTTTTGCAGGTAGATGATCTGATGATCGCCCCAATAGCCGATGTAGCTCCAGGGGTCGTCGGGCTCTTCGACCTCCCAGTCGATCCCCTCCTTGGTGATCCGGTACGGGTTGTAGCCGTCCATGGTCGAGGCGTTGACGAACTTGGCGACCATGTGCTCGACGTACTCGGGGATGCTGAAGGCGAGCGCTTCCCAGTTCTGGAAGACGTCGCGCCAGTTGCCCTCGTACCAGTAGACCGGCTGGCCCTCGGCGTCTTGGGTGCGGATGGAAAACTGATTCCACGGTCGGCTGGGGTCGCCGTGGCGCCGGCCAAAGGCGATCGGTAGGTACTCCTGCGCAAGGCGCTCCAATTGGCGATCGCCAGCGGCCGCCACGCGTTCGCGCAGCTCCCACACCTTGAGGTTCGCAGGGAGGGCGAGTAGGAGGGATTCATGGCGCTCGTAGACCGGGCGGTTGAAGGCGCGCACGGTGGCCGCGAAGTCACCCGCGGGCACCTCGTACTGGGAGGGGAAGTAGCCGCCGCGCAGCACATTCCACATCACGTTTGCGTAGTGGTGAGCGGCGACGTTCTCCTCTGCGGTCCCCTGATAGCCGTCGCAGGAGGCGATGATTCGAGCCAGCGCATCGCCGCCCACAGCCACGCTCTGATCTACAGCCTCGGCGAGTGCCCCGGGGGCGCGCAAAGCATGGCTTAGGTTGACCACATCGCCTTGGGACAGCTCTAGGTCGGTGATCAGGCACCATGGGTTACTTGCCCCTGGCTCGAGGCTCAGGCGTTGATGCACGAAGTAGGCGCCGCGGATTCCACGCTCACGGTCTTCCTCACGTAGCGGTTCGCCGTGACGAAACGCCTCGAGTTGCTTGGAGGAGACTAGGCGCGTGGGGGCGTCGACGCCGAGGCAGTAGGCGACGTTGGCCTTGAGCGACTCGCACGGCGCGGCGCGGTCGGTGATTCCCGAGTACAGGGTAAACAGGGCCAGGCCTGAAGATGAATCCAGTTCGGTCCACTTGTACGCATCGACGAGATTGCTGGAGTTGGTCTGGGTGAACCTCGGCGTCCCGGCGGGAAGCAGGTTGGCGAGACCGTCGAGAAGCTCGAGTTCGGCCGTGCTCTCGCCTAGGTTGAGTAGCTCACAGCGACGCACGAAACCGTACTCGGCGCTCGTCTCCCAGGTATAGCGGAAGGCGAGTTGGAGGTCGTGGTTGACTTCTTCGAAGCGCAGCTTGTGCCCAACTAAACTCTTCGCCAGCTGTCGACTGGTGGAGTAGCGTCCGTCGTGCTCTCGGTTGAAGGGTTCCCAGCGCTGAGGCGTTTGGCCGCTGCGGTGCACTCGGATGATCGTCTTCGGTCCCGTGTGCGGCAGACTTTCGTGGATTCGGTCAACGGTTACGTAGGGGAACAGGGCCGTGTCGGGCGACACCCGTCCCGCCGTGAGACCGCCCGTCGATGAGACGAAGAGCCAGTGGTCTGTGCTGGAGATGACGCTGACGAAGAAGGGTGCCATATGGTCGACGTCGGTGATCGCGTAGTAGCGTTCGCCGGTGATCTCGACGAAGGCCCCTGCGGGCACAGGGCGGCCGCTCGCGGCCTGCGGGTAGTGGTGTTCGACGGACATAAGCAACGTACTCTTGTCGTTGTCTTCTGGGCCGGTGCCCCGGGCGCGCGCTGCGCCGGATACCGAAAATCTGACTACAGTTTAATTGTGTCTGACAGCGCTGTCATTCAGAATCCTGGATCTGCGAGGCAGGGAGCGGTCACCGTGAGGAAAGCAATCGTCGTCAGCGCTGCGGTAGTCTGTTTACTTGCCACCGCGCTCGATGCTGCGCCGCCACCTGCAGTGTGGGCAGTAAACGTCAACGGGGCCGCCTACGAGGCGCTGGATGGCACCCGCTTCGTCTCCGAGAGCGATGTAACTGGCGGCACGCCAGCGACCCTCGAGCGGGTCAAAGGCAGCCAGGATCCGGCGCTCTACGCGGGCTATCGAGTGGGTGATGTCCGCGTGTCCCACCCCCTGGCATCGGGCACCTACGATGTGACCTTCTACTTCGCCGAACCGTTGGCTGCACCGGCGGGGAGAAGAACCTTCGATGCCTACCTCGAGCAGGTGCGGGTGATCGAGGGCATTAACGTGATGGGTTGGCGCGATGGCAAGGCTCAGTCAGCTCTCACAGTGACGGTGCCGGGAGTGTCGGTTAGCGATGAGCGCCTCGATGCGCACTTCGTGGCCCGCCAGGGCGAGCCTGTGTTGAGCGCTCTGTCCGTTCGCCAGGCCGCGGGGCCTACTGGATGGAAGCTCGCCTGGCGCGATGAGTTCGACGGCGGCCACGTCGACCACACCCGCTGGACCGCCGATCTGTGGCCGGCGCGCAAGGTCAACGATGAAGATCAGGTGTACACGGCCCGAGCGCGCAATCTGCGCGTGGCGAACGGTCAGCTGATCATCGAGGCGCACCGCGAGAGTTACGGAAACGGCCAGTACACCTCTGCGCGCATCCACTCGAAAGACAAGGGTGATGTGCTGTACGGTCGCATTGAAGTCCGCGCAAAGCTGCCGCAAGGGCAGGGCACTTGGCCGGCCATATGGATGCTGCCTAGTGACCCCTTTCGCTACGCAACTCGGTGCAGCGCCGGCGAGTGGCAGGGCAACGATGCGTGTGATGCGTGGCCGAACTCCGGAGAGATCGACATTATGGAGCACGTGGGCTACCAGATGGGGCATGTACACGGCACGGTCCACAACGAGGCCTACTATTGGGCCAAGTGGGAGCAGCGCAAGGGCCGCATTATGCTCGATCAGGTGGACGATCGCTTTCGCATCTACGCCCTGGAGTGGACACCCGAGCGCATCGATGCTTACGTCGATGACACCCACTACTTCTCCTACGTCAACGAGCACGATGGTTGGCGCTCTTGGCCCTACGATCAACCCTTCCACCTGATCTTGAACCTCGCCGTAGGCGGGGCGTGGGGTAGGGCCGGTGGGCCGATCGACGAGACGGTATTCCCGCAGCAGCTCGTCGTCGACTACGTGCGAGTATACGAGCCGGCGGGCGAAGCTACGCCGCGCTGAAGGTGCTTCGCAAGGCCGGCCCTAGAAGACGCTGGAGATGATGCGCGTCTTGATGCGGGAGAACTCATCATCCGTTAGGTAACCCGCATCTCGTAACTCACCTAGCACGCGCAGCTGGGACAGGGTGCGGGTGTACTCACCTTCCTCCGTCGTCGCGCTATCGCTCGTACTAGTCAGCGCCGAAGCAGCAGGCGCGCTTGGCGCGTACGCAGCGATAGGTGCGGGTGCTTGCCGTGGCGCCGGTCGCGTAGCCGCGTAGGGCACCCCGCTGCTCGGCCCGCCAGGGATCGCGCTGGTGGCCCCGCCGCTGCCATCCTCGCCCGATTCCTGGTCCGATTGTCGGCGCCGCATGTCGCGCTGGATACGTTCGTTGGCGATACGCGCCCGCTCAGCGGCCGTGTCGACGCCCTGTGCGGCGGCACCGGCGCTGGCGAGTACCACGGTGCAGACGGTGAGGCTCGCGAGGAGTGTGTTCAAGGCCGCGGCGCGGCGGGATGTTCCTTTCATGCTCCGTAGGATAAACCGCTTCTTCGCGCGCCCGCCACGGCTTCAGCTGACGGTCCGCGCTCAGGAATGTTGTATTTTTCATGAAACACTGGTGTTTGAGCACGCAGGTGTCTAGGCTTTGCAACACAGTTGTTCGCCGCCGCGATGAGGAACTCGTGATGGATGCTCGCTCTACGTCTGCCGCCCTGTTGACCGTTGCCGCCGCACTCGTGCTCACGGCCTGTGGCGGTGGCGGTGGAGGCGGTGGCGGTGGTGGAGGCGGCGGTGGAGGCGGCGGCGGAGGCGGCGGCGGCGCAGGGGGTGGCGGCGCAGGAGGTGGCGTCACGGTCCGCTTTGCAGACGCGACCGCGACCAATATTCCCTCTCTGTCCGGGATGTGCATGGATGCCGGCGCTGCGGATGTGGACGGCGATGGGGATCTGGATCTCGTCCTCGCGCAGGAGTTTGCAATAAATCTCCTGCTACGCAACGACGGCAACGGTGTGTTCGAGCAGATCCCCGGCGTGATTCTGGGCGGCAGCGGCGACAACGAGGACCTGCGCCTTGCCGACTTCGACAACGATGGCGATCCGGACATGATCTCCGTGCACGAGGACGACGCCGAGCACGCCTTCTACCTGAACGACGGTACGGGCCGTTTCACGGAAGTGGCTGGGGCTATTCCCCTGGACAGCATCGCCAATGCCGTGGAGGTGCTCGATCTCAACGGTGACGGGCTGCTGGATATCATCCTCGGCAACCGAGGCGACAACATCACCTTGCTGCAACAGCCCGGCACCACCTTCGTGGACGACACGGCCAACCTATCGTTCGGCGACGTGGGCACCACCCAGGATCTGTTGTTCTTCGACGCGGATGGTGACGGGGACCTGGACCTCTTCGTAGCAAACGAGAACGTTAACTTTCTCTACATCAATAACGCAGACGGCACCTTCACTGAGGCGAATGACCGGCTGCCGAGTGGGGATGCGCGAGAGACGCGCGAGGTGGATGCGGCTGACGTGGACAACGACGGGGATCTAGATCTGGTCCTAGGCAACATCACATTTGTCAACAACTTCGACCAATCCAATCAGCTGCTGCTCAATGATGGAAACGGGAACTTCACAGACGTCAGTGCAACCGCGCTGGCGGGCGTCTCTTTAGGGGCGAGCAGCTTCACCATCCAGTTCGTCGACCTGGACAGCGATGGTGACATGGACGTGGTGGCACCGGCCAATCGCCTTAGCCTCGGCGGCACCGTGGCGTTTTGGCTCAACGACGGCAACGGCAACTTCACCGACGACGGTCTTGCGCTGTTCGACGTGCAGCCCATCGGCAGCTTGTTCGACGTCGAGGTGTTCGATGCCAATGGCGACGGTATCGACGACCTTTACTTCTGCAATCGCACGGGTACCGACACCTTCTACTTGGGCCAGTAGATAGCCACTGCCCTCCTAGTGTCCGGTCCCGCAAGTTCGTTGAAGAAGTCGCACGGTGCTTTCTGTTCCTAGGCGCGGCGCGAGGACGAGCGTGGCAGGCCCCACGGGAAAAGGAGCAACGTGCCTAGGGGCAAAAAGTATCCGCGAATTCTTCAACGAATTTGCGGGACAGTACACTAGGCGTTCGCCAGGCGGTTGCGTCGGCGGGCGGTGGCGTTGTCGTCTTCGGCCACCGCCCCGGTAGAATCGCGAATCTTCAGTTCCCCGAGTACCGTGCGCGGCAGGCGACGCGTGTCATGGCCCTTCAGGCGCGCCAGCAACAGGTCGGCTGCGGCGCTCGCAAGTTCGAAGATCGGCTGGCGCACGGTGGTGAGCGACGGCCAGAGGTGGCGCGCCAGCGGCGCGTCGTCGAAACCCGTAACGGACAGCCCGTGCGGCACGCTGAGGCCCATCTCATGGGCGACATAGAGCACGCCGGCGGCCATATCGTCGTTGCTGGCCAAGATTGCCGTTGGGCGTTGGTGGGTGCCGCTAAGCAACTTACGGGCAGCGACTTGCCCGGACTCGAAGCTGTTCAATCCCTGCTGCACGAGGTGCCGTTGAAAGGTAAGGCCGCAGCTTTCGAGACCTTCCTTATAGCCCACGTAGCGGCTCTGGACGGCGCGATGGTCCGGGTGGCCGATGATGAAGCCGATACGTTCGTGGCCAAGAGAGGCGACGTATCGCGTCATCTCCGCGCAGAGTTCGCGGTCGTTCGTGCGCACGGATTCATCTGCGCGGGTGCGAACGCCGGGGGAGATGCGCACGCAGGGCATGTGTTGGGCCTGCAGCATGTCGTTGAGGGCGGTCATCTCGGCGAAGGGCGGCGCGATGATGCAGCCGTCCAAGCGCGTCTCCTTCACCAGGCGCGCAACGATGCTCGGCGCATTTTCGGCGGTGGCCTCGAAGGGGTAGACGAGCAGCTCGTAGCCCTCGGCCTGCGTGCGGGCGAGCACGCCGCCCTGAAGGTCCGTGACGTAGCTGGCGCTCGGGCTCGCGTACGGCCCCGGGTCCTCGTATAGCAGCGCGATGCGGAAGGAGCGCTTGCCGGCCAGACGCCGAGCTGAGGTGTCCGGGCGATAGCCGAGCTCCTCGATTGCCGCCAACACGGCCTCGCGGGTAGACGGGCGCACGTTCGGTTCGTCGTTGATCACGCGCGACACGGTCTTGATGGATACACCCGCCCGCGCGGCGACATGGTGCACATTCACTTTCTGCATCTGGCGCCGGGCTCCTCCTGGCGTCTCGCTCGGGGTCGCTCACCGACCCCACTTCTGGTCCTGAGTATACGCGGACAACATATCGTCCAATCAAATTTTGCCGCTTCGGAAATCCCCTATACGGCCATCCATGGGGCAAAACGGAGGGGCCAAGCGAAGGCGTGGATCACGCGTTCGAAGTCTGCGCCGGGCTTGGCTTGGATCTGAAGCGGGCGGCCCGTTTGGGGGTGAAGCAGGCGCAGGCCCACGCATGCTAGCAGCAGGCGATCGCAGGCGAATTCCTGGCGAAAGAAGCGGTTGTGGCTGCCTTTGCCGTAGGTCGTGTCGCCGATGAGGGGGTGACCGATGTGTTTCATGTGGCGCCGCAACTGGTGGCGCCGTCCCGTCAGCGGGCGCAGGGCCACGAGGGAGTAGCGGCTGGTGGGGTAGCGGTCGACCCGGGCGTCAATCTCTCCGTGGTGCAAGCACCGGTAGGCCGTTTGGGCCGCGCGTGGCGCAGTGCTGGCGCTCGTGCCGGGTTCCTCGACCAGGGGCTGATCGACCGTGCCCTGCGCCGGGCATTGGCCGCGCACGACCGCCAGATAGTCTTTGACCACCGTGCGGTCTTCGAATTGCCTGGTCACCGCCCGTGCCGCGGCGGGGCTCAGGGCGAAGAGCAGGACGCCGGAGGTGGGCTTGTCCAGGCGGTGGATTGGGAATACCCGCCTCGCTAGCTGGTCGCGCAGCAGCTGCAGGGCGAAGCGGGTCTCTTGACGATCTAGGTTGGAGCGGTGCACGAGCAGCCCCGGCGGCTTGTCGATGGCCACCAGGTGGTCATCCCGGTAGAGCACGGTCAGGGCTTGCCTATCGCCCACAATCGGTGCCGCCGCGCCCCTAGAGGATCTCTAACAGCTGTGCGATCGGGCGCCCGAGTGCTGCGCGCTCGCCGTGGATGCCGATCGGGCGTTGGATCAGCTTCGGGTGCTCTACCATGGCGGCGAACAGGGCCTCATCGCTCGTGTTTTCGTCAACGCCGAAGCTCGGGCCGTCCTTCACACGCATGAACTCGCGCGGACTCACCCCGCCCATCCGCCGCGCGATATCGCGCAGCTCTGCCTCGCTGAGCCGCTCGGAGACGTTCATGTACTTGCGCAGCGTGGGCGTGACGCCATGTTCCTCTAGCAAGGCGAGGCCCTTGCGACTGGTGCTGCAGGCGGGGTTGTGGATGAGCACGTAGGTCATGATCGCACTTCCTTCGAGGAGTCTTGGCGCGGGAGCGCAGTGGGGTTCGGGGCTCTCGGTGGGGGCGACGCAGGCGGCGGGTTGGCGCGCTCCGCCGCCTGGCGCCAGCGTTGAACTAGCACTTGGGATTTGACTAGATCGATCGCGTCGATGAGCATCTGGTTGGTGACCTCATCGAACTGCTCGTCGTGCTGAAGCAGCTGATCGAGGGTCGATGAGAGTAGGTCCTCGACGAAGGCACGGTTGCGCTCGGACTGCAGGTCTGCAGCAGCCCCGTCGATTACGGCGAACACGATCTGGGCGACCGTGCGCTCGAGGAGACGGGTGCCGTAGGCGCCGAATACTGGGATTAGCTGGAGTCGCTTGACGTCCTGACTCTCTTCGACAGCCTTGGTGATCAAGTTGTCGACGTAGAGACTCACGTCTGCTCGGTGGTCGCCGTAGGCCTCGTTCACGAGGAGCTCTAGCCGTCTGCCGAGGGCCTCAACTAGCTCTCCCCGTCGCCTTAGCACGACGTCGTTGACGATGCGGCGTATCACGGGCTGATCGGCACGCAGTTCCGCCTGCACGCCGTCGAGCACATTCACTACCACCCGGTCTGCCACCTCCTCCACCAGGATCGCGTAGTAGCGCCCCACCAGGCGCGCTGGGGCCGTATCGGTCAGATCGATGACCCCGAGCTTTTGCAAGCGGTAGATCATGGAGAGGATGCGCAGAAAGCGCAGCGCGCGAAACCCCGCCAGCGGCAGGCAGCCGAGCACTTCGTACCAGTGCAGGAACGGGTAGTGGTACCAGCGGTCGTAGATCTTGCGCCGCACGGCGATCGCCCAGCGCAGCGCAAACTCGCCGAGGAACACGGCGACGAAGCCGAGGTCGATCAGCCAGAAGATGGGATCGATGTGTTCGGCGTAGTAGTCGCCGATCACAGGCAATAGGCGAGAGATCAGCGACGGGAACCACGTGCTCGCATAAAGCCAGTCGAGGATCAACCAAGCGAGGTTGATGACGAGTAGGCCAAGCATGAGCAGGTCGAGCACCAACCAGGTGGTCTCCTGGTTGTGTAGGAAGTTGCGCGGTCTAAACTTGATCATCGTGTAGCGACGTGACGGAGGGCGTTCGCCAAGGGCGAGGCCTGTCGTCGATCGACTTAGCCCTCAGGTCCAACCCTCTGTCCTGGTGTCCACGGCGCGCCTGCCTCGCGCAGGGCCTCTTCAACGGCGGCGAGGGGACCGGACCGCACGCGTGCGATCCGCGCCTCTACGTCTTCCAGGCCGATACGGGCGAGGCTCATGCTCTGGCGCTGGGTGGCCGTGGGGGCCATGCGCGTGGCGAGGGCACCCCCGGCGGCGTAGAGCCTCGAGGCGACGCCGGGGCGATCTGCCTCATTGAGCTTGGCGCGAGCCGGGTTGCCGCGTAGCGTTTCCTGGATGCCGGCCACGGTGCGGTGAACGTCGTCTATCGCCCGGTACAGCGCGACGTCGGCGCTCGCCGCACGCGCCAGCGCGGCGCGCAGGTAGGGGAGGCGGTCGCCGATCTCCTTCAGTGCGCCGCTGGCCGCATCCAACCGTCGGCTTAGGTCGAGCAACTCGAGGCGAAAGGCAACGGTGGCGGCGGGGTCTGCATCCTCAGGTAGGTTGTCGAGCTTGCGTAGGGCGAAGGGCTGAGCCTCACCCAAGGCGCGAACACCCGCTGCGCCGATCTCGATGAGCTGTGCTCGGTAGCTGCCGGGCCCCACTAGCGCACCTTCTGGGTCCCTAAACCACGGCGGCGAGAAGCCGGGCGGGGAGAGGTCGATAGCTTCCCCCGGTGCCGTGCGCATGTTCCAAGCGATTCGATGCAAGCCCTCCTTGGCAGGCACGGACAGGCGGCGAAGAGGGGTCCCGTCCTGCGAACTGATCGCGATGACGTAGCGCGTCTCGCCGGCCAGCGACTCATCGCGTAAGGCGTCGAAGCCCGGGAAGGGAATGTCCGCGTCGTTCCTAGCCAACGCTTGCTCCCGCTCACGCCTAGCCTTCTTGGCCGGCAGGGGAACCTCGGCGAGGAACACGTTGAACACGGCGCCGTGGGGGGGGTTGGGCGTTCGCCAGGCGCTGCTGCCCTGGGTCGGTAGGCCGATCGCCTGACCCGGCTGGGCCGGCAGGAACCACCAGGCATCGCGCACGGGGAACAGGGCGCCCGAACCCTCTCCTGGTATCCCATCGCCGCCCTGGCGCAGGTCGGCGGCGACTCGGCGCAGGGGGCGGTAGTCATCGAGCACGTACAGGCCGCGGCCGAAGGTGGCGCCCACCACGTCGTCGTTGCGACGCTGGAGTTTGAGGTCGCGGAAGGAGGCAGTTGGTACGCCAGCAGTGAAGCGGCGCCAGTGCTTACCGCCGTCGAGGGTTACGTAGAGTCCGTTCTCTGCGCCCAGGAACAGCAGGTTGGGCTCCACGTGGTCTTGTTGGATTGCCCAGACGATCACGCCCTCGGGCAGATCTCCTGAGATATCTCGCCAGCTCTGCCCAGCATCATCGGTGGCGTAGAGGTACGCGCGGAAATCACCGCTTTTGTGATTGTCGGCCGCGATGAAGGCGCCGTCCACGTCATGCTGGGATGCCTCTACGTCGTTGACGAACACCTGCGCCGGTAGGGGAGGCGGCGTTACCTGACGCCAGCGTTGGCCGCCGTCGTCGCTCGTGTGTACCAGGCCGTCGTCGCTGCCTGTCCACAGGCGAGTGTCCTGGAAGGGCGACTCACTGATGGCAGTCAAGGTGGCGTAGCGCGACATGGCGCGCAGGTCCCACAGGGCATCGGCGCTGCGTACCCGTCCGCCAACGGGGAGCTCGAGGCGGTTGGCGTTGGTCGTGAGGTCACCGCTGATCGGCGTCCAGCTGTCGCCGCGGTCGTCACTGCGCCACAAGCGTTGGGAGCCAAAGTACAGGCGCGCGGCGGAACGGGTGCTCACCAGCAGCGGTGAGTCCCAATTCCACCGCTCCGGGGGATCGCCGGGCGCGGGTTGGGGCCGGATGTAGACGTCCTCCTCGCTCGGACGGTGGTGGCGTACAAGGTTGCCGTTCTGGCTCATCTGGTAGAAGACGTTTGGATCCGTGGGGTCGAAAGCGACGCCGTAGCCGTCGGCGCCGTAGGACACGTACCAGTCTTGGTTGCGGATGCCCTCCGTGTGCAGAGTTCGCGAAGGGCCGTGGAGGGTGCCGAGGTCCTGGGCGCCGGCGAGTACATCGTAGAAGGGCTTACGATTGCTCAAGGCCACCTTGTAGAATTGGCTGATAGGCAGGTTAGGGAAATGGCGCCATTTGGTGCCGTCGTCGAAGCTCTCGTAGAGGCCCCCATCCGTTCCGGCGATCAGGTGCGTCGGGTCGCCTGGGTCAATCCACAGGGCGTGGTTGTCGCTGTGCTTTTCTCGGCCCGTGCCCAGCTCCGAAAACGTGCGTCCGCCGTCGCGGCTCACGTGCAGGAACACGTCCATCTGGTAGAGGTGATTCGCATCCGCGGGCGAGGCCTCCAACTCCTGATAGTAGTGGGGCCCCGTGCCACCGGAGATGTACTCGGCCCGGCGCTGCCAGCGTTCGCCGGCGTCGTCGCTGGCGTAGAGTCCGAGATGGTCAGCGTCGGCTTCGATCGTGGCGTACACCCGATCAGGCGCGGCTGGGGTCACGGCGATGCCGATCTTGCCGAGAGGGACATCGGCGGGCGGCAGGCCTGCGCTCAGCCGCCGCCAGTTCACGCCGCCGTCCATTGACTTCCACAGGCCGGAGCCCGTGCCGCCAGCGAGCAGGGACCAGACCGTACGGCGGCGATCGTAGGTCGCGGCGTATACGACCGAGGGATCGGTGGGATGGAACTCCAGGTCCGTGGCGCCGGTGCGTTCGTCCACGTGCAGAACGCGTGTCCAGGTCTCGCCAGCGTCGGCGCTGCGGTAGACGCCACGCTCCCCGCCGTCCGCCCAGAGCGGCCCCTCCGCCGCCACCAGGATCACCCTGGAGTCCTGCGGATGCACCAGGATGCGCCCGATGTGTTCGCTGTGCGCGAGCCCCATCGCCTGCCAGGAGTGGCCACCGTCGAGGCTGCGGTACACGCCGTCACCCCAGGCCACGTGACGGCCGCTAACGTTCTCGCCCGTGCCCACCCACACCGTGTCCGGTCGTTGGGGGTCGAGGGTGATCTCACCGATCGAGTATGTCGGTTGCGCATCGAACAGGGCAGACCAGGTGATTCCGGCGTTAATCGTCTTCCAGACGCCGCCGGAACCGGCGGCTACGTACCAGGTGCTGCGGCGAGTGGGGTGCACCGCGATATCGGCGATGCGTCCGCCGGATACGGACGGACCGATGGCGCGCAGGGCGAGTCCGTCGATCAGCTGGTCGCTGGGTGTGTCGTCGCCGTCGGCAGTGGCGGCGGCTGCGGTCGCTAAGGTCACAAAGATACTGCATGCACAAAGGGTTGTTACCCTGCTGACGGTCGCCATCGTCATCTCAAGCTGCCTCCATTGTTCGCGGACGGGCAGTCTGACCAGGCCACGGGGGCTGACGCAACTGCGCAGGCCAACACGCGCGCCACGTGCTCGCTTGTACCAGCCTCGTCAGCGTGTACGCTTAGGAGCCCGCGTGCGGCCCTGCACGACGCAACCGATGAAGCGAGAGACACATGAAGGACTGGACTTGGTGGATTGCCTTGCTACCGCTGACCCTCGTCGGCTGCGCCGACACCGGTGAGGATATGACCGAGCCGTTAGCCTCCCCTGCGGCCGAAGCCTCCGCCACGCCGAACGACGAACCGGTGGATCGACTGTCGCAAGTACTGGCCGCTCAGTCCGAGGACATGCAGGCACGCTACGCGTGGCGCCATCCGGAGGAGACCTTGCGCCTGTTTCGTATCGAGCC
This sequence comes from Pseudomonadota bacterium, assembly GCA_039193195.1. Lineage (NCBI taxonomy): Bacteria > Pseudomonadati > Pseudomonadota > Pseudomonadota bacterium. The sequence goes on along the minus strand of JBCCWS010000010.1, from coordinate 94,061 downwards.
TGGCCAAACGGTCGTGGAAGCGCTGCCTGGCGGCGGCTGGTACAGCAAGATCCTGCTCCCCTACCTCGGCAGCGACGGCACCCTGGTCGGGGCGACCTACGAGGATAGTCTGTGGCCCCTGTTCGGATTCTTCGACGAGGAGGCAATTGCCGAGCGCATGCAGTTCCCCACCCAATGGCCCGACCAGGTGGCGGGCTGGAGTATCGACGGCGCCGCCTCGGTGGAGGCCTACACGCTCGGCACCATGCCCGACCACCTCACGGGCACGGTGGATCGCGTGCTCTTCGTCCGGGCTCTGCACAACCTAGCGCGCTTCGAAGGCGATGGCGACTACATGACGCGAGCGATCGAAGAATCATTGCGCGTGCTTAAGCCCGGCGGCCTCGTGGGCGTGGTTCAGCACCGTGCGCCGAACGACGCCCCCGATGAGTGGGCTACGGGCGCCGCCGGTTACCTCAAGGAAGCTGACGTGAAGCGGGCATTCATCTCCGCAGGGTTCGAGTTGATGACCGAGTCCGGTATCAACCGCAATCGCGCGGACCAGCCGACGCCGGACGATATCGTATGGCGCCTGCCGCCTAGCTTGAGCACTAGCCAAGAGGATCCGGAACTGCGCGCTTCCCTGGAGGCGATCGGCGAGTCAGACCGTATGACAGTCGTGTTCCGCAAGCCAGAGGCTTAGTCTCGGCAGGGGGTGTTTAGCGCGACGGGGTACCAACCCAACCGAGGGTTGGTACCCGCTGGGGGTGTCACCGCAGCAGTCAGCGCCGACCGAAGCGGTACTCGATGCCGAGGGAGAACACGGTGCTGTCGGCATCCTCAAGGGCGTAGTGCGAGATGTCGGCGCTGAGCGAAACGTCAGCTGGCGTGCCGTCGATGGGTGTCTCCTGCTCGAAGTCGCCGAAGTCGTGGTAGCCGACCTCCATTCCGTTCTAGTCGCCGAATCGATAGCCGATCGCTAGCTGAGCGCTGGGAGCCTGGCCGTTTCGCGGCGGGTCTTAAATAACTATATATCTAGATATATAGTTATTTAGTGATCGAACCTACCGACATGAATGACCTGAGCGCCGCAAACGCCTTCGCTGCCCTGGGCAGCGCCAGCCGCGTGGCCCTGCTGCGCCTGCTGGTCAGGGCGGGTACCCACGGCATGAACGTCAGTCAGCTGCGAGAGGCGACTGGCACGCCTGCCACCACCCTGACACATCACCTTGGCAAGCTGGTGCAGGCAGGACTTGTGAGGCAGGAACGGGCAGGGCGCGAACGTCGTTGTCGCGCTGACTACTGCACGATCCGCGCGATCGGGGCGTTCCTGATGGAGGATTGCTGTGCCGGCGCATTCGAGCCGCGCGGTGAGCCCTGTTGCTCAACCACCGATTAACGCCTTCTTTCGCAGAGCACGGATGAAACGCTTCCACGTACACCTGCGGACGGAGAACCTAGCGAGAGCACGGGCTTTCTACAGCGCCCTACAAGGCCAAGAGCGGGGCGTCATCGAGCACGATTACTTGAAGTGGATGGTGGACGATCCCCGCATCAACGTGGCGGTCTCCACCCACGGTGACGGCTCGAGAGGGGTGGATCACGTGGGGATTGAGGCCCAGAGCGACGCTGAACTGGAGGAGATCGCCAAACGCTTGGCCAAGGCACAGATCAGCACCTTGGAGGAGCGCGACGCCAACTGCTGCTACGCCAACTCGAACAAGCATTGGGTGAACGACCCGGACGGCGTCGTGTGGGAGACCTTCCACACGCACGGCGCTCGTCGCACCTACGGCGAGGACGCGACGCCGCGCGTAGAAGCGCCGCTGCCGCGCGCCACGAAGGCTTCATGCTGTGGGAGCGACTGAGCCCGTTTCGCGTAAGCTACGCGCTCGTTAGGGCTCCTCACAGGAGCGGCTTGTCAGGGTAACGGAGCGACGATGACAGGGAACGACCGGCTTCCGAAGCTGATCTTCAAGATCGAACATGCCCAGGCGTGGCGTGAGGCGAAACGGGCCGGCGTCTACGCGGGGGCGCCTATCGACCGCCGAGATGGCTTTATCCACTTTTCGGCCGCAACTCAGGTATCGGGCACGCTCGAGAGGTACTTCGCAGACCGAAGCGACTTGCTATTGATCGCGGTTGATACGAGCCGGTGCGGGGATGCGCTCCTATGGGAAGTGTCTCGCGGTGGTGAGCGCTTCCCCCACTTGTACGCGACCCTATCGATGGAAGCGGTGGTCGGCGTTGAGCCGATCGGGGCGGACGGCACGCTGCCTAACGCCAAGGCGTGGGGGCTCACCGCATGAGCGTCGCGTGGCTGCCTTGGCCACTCATGCGTTTGGCCGTGTTTCAGCTCTCTCCTGAGCAAGCCCACGAGCTTTCCCTCAAAGCTCTGGAAAGTGGCTTGCTACGGCCCAGCACGGCGGCCTTGCGTTCGCGCCCCGCCCTCGCACGCACCGTTGCCGGCCTGCGCTTCGCCAACCCGATTGGCGTCGCCGCCGGATTCGACAAGGACGGTCGCGTTCCTATGGAGGTGCTTGGCCAGGGCTTTGGCTTTGCCGAGGTGGGCACGAGTACGCCTCGCCCGCAAGCGGGCAACCCGCGCCCGCGCGTTTTCCGGTTGGTGGCCGACGGTGCGCTTATCAATCGCCTCGGCTTCAATAATGAGGGGCACGATGCCCTGGCCCTGCGCCTCGAGCGACTGCCGGCGAAGGGCGCACGCCCCGGTGTGATTGGAGTTAACATCGGAGCTAACAAGGATGCTGACGATCGCATTGATGACTACGTCCTAGGCGTGCGCCGCTTCGCCCGCCTGGGCGACTACCTCACGATCAACATCTCCTCACCCAACACCCCTGGCCTACGCGATTTGCAAGGCAAGGAAGCGTTGACGCGCTTGCTGGGCGAGTGTCTCGAGTCGCGTGGTCAGGTACTCGGTTCAGGAGAGGCGTGCCCCGTGTTCGTCAAGATCGCGCCGGACCTCGATGCGCAAGGCTTGGAGGACAGTCTCGCGGTGATCGAAGCCAGCGGCGTGGAGGGTGTCATCGTCTCCAACACCACCAATGCAAGGCCTACCAGCTTGCGCGCAACAGGGACCGAGCGGCAGGAGACGGGCGGCCTCTCGGGAAGGCCGCTGTTCGAGGCCTCGACGGCCATGCTGCGAGCGGTGCGGTCGCGCCTCGGTCCGGGCGTTGCGTTGATCGGAGTCGGCGGTGTCGACAGCGCGCAGACAGCGGAGATCAAACTGAAGGCCGGAGCGGATCTGGTGCAACTGTATACGGGCTACGTCTACCAGGGGCCGGCCTTGATTGGGCAGATGCTCGAAGGTCTCGATCCGCGCTAGGCGCGCACGCGTGTTGGTCTCCCCAAAATCCCGACTGCACATTACACCAAGTCTAAAACTTGCCCTCTCGCCGTACACTGTACGGGCGGACTCAGCACTCCCGTATGGTAGGACTGTTTTCGGCGACTGACGGACGAGGCGCGATCTTCAATGGGCAGCGCAAGCTGGCCGATGCCAGTGAACTCGACGCGCAGTTGCGAACCGGCAGTCATCAGCTTTCAGGAGGTGAGTGAGGTGACCGGCTTGTCTTCCAGCACGGTCGATCGCGAGCTGAGGTGGGCGCGGCTTGGCTCTAGGACTGTCTCCCTGGAGGGGCCAGCCTGACGCGGCTTGCGCTAGGAGACGCCAGCCAAAGCGCTTCGAACGCAGAAGAGTAGGGAGCGCAGCTGAGTCAACGCAGGGTCTGCAATTTGGCTTGGGGCATGACCCACGCGCCTTAGCCAAGTACGATCCCGAGGTGCCAGCCGCGCCTCTACAACACGCTTGCACGCCACGCGCTGGTGGCACCAAAGCGCGAGAAGCGATTTCCCGTGACCTTGCAGCCAGCGGAAGAAACGTATGCTCCCTGCCCGCTCATTTCCCTCGAGACTCCGCGGCATCGCCCGTCTGCTCGTCGATGGCACAAGCGGTATCACCGACGTGGTAGAGCGCGTGCACGGTACCATCCAGGGGTTGGCGCCCCCCGTCGGGCGCAAGGGTGCGCAGCGCACTCGTGGCCCGACCGCCTTCGTATACCGCAATGTGCGTAGCATGATCCGCTTGGTCGGCGAGGTCGCTGATTCGAGCCTTGGCGCCGCCGCCTCAGCCGCCACCACCCCAGCTACGACGCCCGCGACCTATCAGGTCGTCCTCAACGGCATCTTCGGCGATTACCTGGCACAGACCGCGAGCCCCCTAGCGATCCCGATTGGATTACGTGGGCCAACCGGTGACGTAGTCCTCCAGCATCCGCAGCGCAACCTCGATGCGCATCGGTGGATGCATGAGTGCGATACCGGCCGCGTCGTATTGCTCATTCATGGATTGTGCATGAGCGACTCGGGATGGAACCGCAAGGGATACGACCTTGGCGTTGCCATCGCCCAAGACGACGCCTTCCTGCCCCTCTACCTGCGCTACAACAGCGGCCTCGCCGTTGCGAACAACGGCGCACAGCTAGCAGCCCTGCTCGACGCACTCATGGCCCAGTGGCCAACGAGTATTCGGGAGCTAGCGATCGTCGGCTATAGCATGGGCGGCTTGGTGGCGCGAAGTGCAGTACACCAGGCGCTAGCGGCCAACATGCGCTGGACCAAGAAAGTGAGCCAGATGATCTTCTTGGGGACGCCTCATCACGGCTCGCCGCTGGAGCTTGCGGGGAGCTTTGTCGACCGAGCCCTTGGGATCAGCGCCTATTCCCGACCTTTCGCCCGGATAACGCAGGCCCGAAGCGCAGGCATCCACGACCTGCGCCGTGGCAGAGTCTGTCGCGATGATGGACACGTGGCCCTTCCACAGGGCATCGACAGCTACGCGATTGCCGCCACCACGACAACCGACGCCAGCCGGGCGCGGCTACGGGGCGATGGCCTCGTGCCCGTCGACAGCGCGCTCGGGCGCCACCGGGATCCCCTTCGTGATCTTGCGATACCCGACAATCGCCAGTGGATCGCTTACGGACTAGGGCACTTTGACCTACTGAGTCACCCTCGAGTGGGTGCGAAGGTGAGGGAATGGCTGGGCGGGAGCTGCTGAGCGCAGCTCCAACCCGGCAGGGCCTTAGGCGGCTTGCAAGTTACCGGCGGCAGGTCGGCCACGCTCGGTCACAATGTCGAAGGAGACGCGCTGACCCTCTGCGAGCGTATCCATGCCGGCATTCTGCACAGCGCTGATATGCACGAACACATCGCTATCGCCGTCTTCCGGCGCAATGAACCCAAAACCCTTGTTATGATTGAAAAACTTAACCGTTCCGATAGCCATCTAAAGGCCTCCAGACTAGCAAGCGCGGAATCGTGCGCTCTGACCGAACAACCTGATTGCTTTGCGTGACTTGACTGTAGCGCCCCAGGACGGGGCGAGATGAGAAAGGCAGGCGAGACACCGAGGTCGCGGCGGGAGCTTGCGCTCGAATGCAGTGAAACGCAAGCAGTTTCATGCCTCTTTAGTCGATTGACCGCCTTGGCCAGAGGTACAGCCACCTAGCGCGGCGGCCCGTATCGCCGGTAACGACTCGGTGGGGGCACTACTGGCAGCTCGTGGGGGTGGATACGCTTTGCGCGTACACCCACAACAGCGGCGGCGGCGGGCGCTCGGCAGACCGGCTCGCCTTGCGACCGAGGCCTCGGTACGATCTTCACGTGCTGACCACGCCGATAGACCCGGCCCGATTGCCGTGAACCAATCCCCAAACAATCCGCAGGAAGATGTCGCGCTGCTGGCTCGCATCGCCGCGGGAGACGAAGCGGCAATGAAGGCGATCTACGATCGCTACGCAGGGCCGTTGCGCTACTTCGTGAGGACTTGGCTGTCAGATGAGCACGAGGCGGGCGATGTGATTCACGAGGCGATGCTGGCTGTTTGGACCCAGGCGACCCGCTTCGAGGGGCGCTCTTCGGCCAAGTCGTGGATCTTTGGCATCGCACGCAACAAGGCGATCGACCGGGTCCGCTCAACCTCACGTATGGTGCCGACGGAACCTGAGCACTTCGACGACGCGGATGAATCGCAAGACCTGCAGCGAGACCTCGAGGCGATGCAGGATGCGCAGGTGCTGCGCGCCTGCGTCCAGGCGCTTGGCGAGGCGCACCGTCGGGCGGTGCATCTGGCGTTCTTTGAGGACATGGCCTATCGGGACATCGCGCAGGTCGAAGGATGCCCCGTGGGGACGGTCAAGACGCGCATCCTGCACGCGAAGCGCCTGATCCTACGCTGCGTGAACCTGAAGCGCAGCGGCGCCTAAGGTAGGGCTACGGTACGGTGGCGCTTGCGACCAGATCGGCCCGATCGCGAAAGAGCACGAGGGCAGCGTCCCGCGCTGCCCCGTCGGCAAACTGCACCTCGTAGAGGCCCAAGGCGGAAGGGCCGGCCACGATCTGACCCTGTGCGTCGAGCAGCAGTGCGCGTAGGGCTTGTTCCGACACGTCCGCCTGAAACGCCAGCTGTAGAGTGAAGCTGGCGCTCTCGACCGCGGTCGTTTCGCCGGCGGTGACGTAGCGCTCGCCGGTGGCGTTCGACAGCATGATGGCTTGGCCGAGCACCACGGCGGCGAGCACTGCCGCGGCCGCACGCCAAAGGGGCGACGACGGACGCTGCTCCGTCGTCTCGGTGGGGAGCGCCTCGCGTGGCGGCAGGGCCCGTTGCAAGCGGCGCCATCCGAGTTCATCAGCCGTGTCCGCGTCGCCGCTCTCGCGCACCGCGTGACGGATGCGGCGAAATACCTCGATCTGTGCGGCGACATGTGGGTCGCGAGCCGCCGCCTGCTGCACCCGTTGGCGATCTTCCTTGCCGAGCTGTTCGTTGACGAACTCGGGGATCAGCGCGATCAACGTGTCTTGCTCAGAGGTCGTTTCGTTCAAGCGCTTTCTCCGGTCGGGTCGATACCGCAGCGAGCGGGCATCGTAGCGTAGATACGTGTGCAGCGCCGGCTTTCGAGCGGTGCGCAAATTGAGGTTCTAGGAGTTCGTCGTGACAAAAACGAAGGGGGTTCAAAATTTTTTGTGGGTTCCCCTCGCGCCGCCTGCTCGGCATCCTATACGGCTCTGAGACCCTGGGTTCGCAGTGGTCGGGCCCTACCCGAGGAACCACGCCTTGCCACGATTGCGCACGGAATTGTCGGCGATGCTGCTCGCCTTGGTGAGCGTCACCGCGGTTGCCGCGCCGGCGCGCAATGCGGTCGCGCAGGCCGACACCAGCGGCGGTCCGCGTCTGCTTGGCAATGGGCGGGTGCGCTACGAGACCGCAAGCGACACGCTGAACCCTAAGGACGCGGCGGCACTCACCGTACGCTATCGCGGCGCCATCGAAGCGCCCCTAGGCAAGCGCCTGACCTTCTTAGGGGAAGTCGAAGGGAACGAGGATCTCATCGCCCGCTTCAACGATGGTCGGGAGAATTGGTCGAACCGCCTCGAGCGCCCCGTCATCCTCGATCCCGACGGCCGTGAGCTCAACCGCCTGCAACTGCAGGCGGAGCTCGTCCCTGGCAAGTTGCTCACCATCGGTCGCCAACGGATCGTGCTCGACGACGAGCGCTTCCTAGGGGTGTCGGCCTTTCGCCAGAACGATCGCACCTTCGACGCCGTACGTCTCGGCGCGGATTTGGGCGGCACGGTGCTGTTGGATGCGGCTTATGTGCGGCGCACCCAACGCGTGCTCGGCGACGACTCCCCGTTTGGGAGCTTCCTTGGCGACAGCCTGGCGCTGAACCTCAACCTGCCGAGCCCGGCCGGGCGAATCTCCTTGTTCCACTACGCGCTGGATTTGCGCACGGGACCGGAGGATGCGCGCAGCGACAAGGCGTCATCGCGGACTACCGGCATCCGCGTGAGCGGACGGCGCCACATCGAAGGCCACGGCGTGCGCTGGGAGTTGTCCTACGCCACCCAGCGTGACTTCGCGCGCAATCCAAGGCGCTATCGCGCTGAGTATGGGCTGCTCGCTGTCACTTATGAACGCGCGCGCTTCTCGGCCGCCGTACGCGCAGAGGTTCTCGGCGGCAGCGAGCAGGGCATGGGCTTTCAGACACCGCTTGCCACACTGCGCAAGTTTCAGGGCAATGCTGATGTGTTCTTCAACACGCCTGGCGACGGCGTGCGCGATCTCTCCCTGGCACTGCAATGGCGTTTTCAGCCTGCGGTTGCCATCGTGGATGAGGTGCAGGTGTTCGCCCGCCAACACGGCTTCTGGGCCGATCGCGGGGGACGACGCTACGGCACGGAGATCGATCTTGGGTTGACCGCGCGCCGGGGGCGGACCAGCGTGGCGGCGGGCCTTGCCGCTTATCGCGCGGACACTTTCGCCGGCGATGTGGATCGGATCTTCTTCTCCCTCAGTCGCATCTTCTGAGGTGAGCCGTTGAACCGCTCGGTCGCTCGCGACGACTGAATGCCTGATGCCTGAAGGTCGGACGGAGAGCCACTCATGCGCGCGATACCCAGGTTGACGCTTTGCGTCGCGCTCACGCTGGTCAGTGCGTGCGAGAGCTTCCACCTCAAACCCCCGCCACTCTCGGCGGACTCCTCCACCGTGAGCGCCGAAGTGGCGGAGGACGGTGTGTCGGTGATCGCACTGATTAACAATGTCGACCTCGCGCTGCTGCTCGAACGCAAGGCGCGTCGCGAGGGCTATCGGCTGCTGCGCCGTGAGCGCCTGCCAGGGCTCGGCGTGGTGCTGCTCACCTTCGCCGTGCCAACGGGCCTCGACGTGACGCAGGCCGCAGCAGAGCTCGAGCGACTCGAACCCCACGCGACGGCTGATCGCGATCATCGCTATCGCTTGAGCACGCAGGCGACGGGCCCCCGCATGGCTCAGCCCCAAGGGTTCGCTCATGCGATGATTCGGTGGCCGGCTCAGGGCTGTGCCAGCTTGCGTCGCCTCGGCATGATCGACAGCGCTGTGGACCTCGCAACCCCGTCGCTTGCGAGCGAGCGCATCGTGACCGAGTCCTTCGTCGGCGAGGTCACTGCACACGCGCGATCCCACGGCACCGCGGTCGCCCAGACGCTCGTCGGCGACGGGCGCTTGCGCGAGGCCACGCTGCATGCCGCGGTGGTGTTCGATGAGCGACGCCCAAACGCTGGACCGAGCGCGAGTACGTTGATACGAGCGCTCGATTGGCTGGCCCAGTCCCGTGTGGAATTGGTGAACATCTCGCTTGCGGGTCCTTACAACCGCGCCCTCGATCGGGCCGTCCAGCGTGCCGCCGATACGGGCCTACTGTTGGTGGCTGCCGTCGGCAACGAGGGGCCGGACTCGCCGCCGCGCTATCCCGCTGCCTTTGCGGATGTGATCGCCGTGACTGCCGTGGATGCAGCCCTGCGCATCTACGACGGTGCAGTGATGGGTGCCCATGTGGACTTCTCGGCACCGGGGGTCGATATCTACGTGCAAGCCGACGGCGGAGGGCGCTACGTCACGGGAACCTCCTTCGCGAGCCCCTTCGTGGTCGCCATTATCGCTAGCGACCCGCGCCTGCAAGAGACGGTTAGTGCTAAGCGCGTACGCCAGTCGCTCGCGGGCGAGGCCCGGGACTTGGGCTCCCCGGGCCGCGATGAAACCTTTGGATTCGGCTTGCCCACCCTGTCTGCCCAGTGCTTGGCGAGCCGCTGATCAAATCTTCAAAATTTCTTTGAACCGTTCCTCAAGCTCCTTCGACCTAGGGACACGTGCGACGCATTAAGTGCACGAGTCAACGATCACCGAGCGAAAAAGTTAGCTTTTGCTTGTTGATCTCCAACACCAAATTGAAGGAGTCACATCATGTCCCGCACCCTCACCCTCGCTGCCGTCATCGGCGCCATGTTCTCTTCCACCGCCGCCCCCGTGCTGGCCGAATCTGTCCCCGCGGTGGTGGTCACGGTCGAAAACGCCCAACCTTCACGCGGCGTGTTCCTGACCCCGCCTTGGCTTGGCATCCACGACGGTAGCTTCGATAGCTACGACGGAGGTCAGCCGGCAAACGTGCCCCTGGGCGGTGATGAAGTCGAGCGCCTTGCCGAGGACGGTGACAACAGCTCGATCACCGCGACCTTCGAAACGCTGTTGCCTAACGCCCCGCAAGTAGGTGCCCTCGCAGGCCCCGGCGGCCCCCTCGCTCCCGGCGATCGTGCAGCGACCGTGATGCGCGTGAACCCCTTCCAGGATCGCTACTTCAGCTATGCCTCGATGATCATTCCGAGCAACGACTTCTTCATTGCCAACGGCAATCCCCTCGCGCACCAGCTGTTCGACGATAGCGGTGAATTCGTCGGTACGAACTTCATCGTCGACGGTGGCGAGACCAACGATGCCGGCACGGAGGTGAACGACGAGATTGCCTCCAACGTGGCATTCCTGGCCCAGGCAGCGCCGGACGTGGGCGTGACGGAGAACTTGCCGGTCACCACCCCGGCCCCCGGCTTCGCCGCTCCTGGCGCCCTGTCGTTCCCCAACGGTGTGCTGAACCACCCGGTGTTCGGCAACGGTGATTTCAACGACGCAGACGACGCGATCTTCCGGGTGTCCTTCCGCTACCTCGATCTCGCCGCAGACCAGACCTTCGTGACCCTGCTGTCGACGGATCAGGAAGTCACTGCCGAGGCTATCGATTCCGAAGGTACCGGTCGCTCCCGTGCTATCGCTCTCGGCGGTGAGACCCTGCGCGTCGTGGTCGGCACGCAGAACCTTACCGGACCCATCACCATGGCTCACCTGCACTTGGCCCAGGCCGGTGTGAACGGTCCGGTGGTCGCCGATCTCGGCGCCGGCATTAACGGCGACACGGTAAACGCCACGATCACGCAAGCGGATCTGGTGGACGCGCTCGCGGGTGCAGACCTCGAGACCCTGATTGGTGAGATGGCTGCTGGCAACGTCTACGTCAACATTCACACCGACGCGAACCCCGCAGGTGAGATCCGCGGTCAGCTGAGACTGCGTTAAGCAACGCGATGAGTGGCGGGTGCGCAAGCGTATCCGCGAGAGGCCCACCCCGTAATGCGGGGTGGGCCTTTCCTTTAACCGTCGGTTGGAAGCCTGTAACCGTTGGCGTGCAGAGTACGGCCATGTTGGACGCGGTAGTCGAGAACGTTCTCCACTCCGTAGCCCTCGATTAGGCGGTTGAAGAAGTTGAACAGTGCGCAGATCATTACCACGTAGTGAAAGTCGTTGTCGTCCCACCCAGCGGCAATGATCGCGTCCACGTCGCTCTGGACGACGGTGGACGGCGCCCGCGTAAGCTTCTCCGTGTAGCGCAAGAGGGGTTTGAGGCGGTCTTCGATCGGCGCCGTGTCGATGTCCCGCTGCAAGGCGCTGAGCAGATCGGCTTCCACGCCGAAGGACTGTGCCGTGGATTCGTGCACGCCGAAGCAGTAGGTGCATCGGTTCAAGCTGGAGGTGAAGGCAGCCAACAGCTCGCGCTGGCCGCTGCTCAAGCTGCAGTCGCCGCTGCGCATGACGATCTGAGTAAGCGCGAAGAGGGGCTTGGTTTGATCCATGTAGCGGCTCATGACCGCCCACTCGCTCTCCTGTGCGCTAGAGATGGAAGGGATAAAGGCCATTCGCTTGGCTCCGACGTCAGCTAATGAGTATTAGAGTGCCCCATGACTGGGTAGGGGTCGGGAGTAGTTGGAGAGGTCCAATCGCCAAGCTAGCGAGTGGACCTCCCCGTCTCGAGGCCGCGGTTGGCGAGGCAGGCGAGGGGGGCGCCGCGATCAACTCGACGCCTGGGGAACCTGCCCGCGCAGCGGACTCAAGCCGTAGACGTGTCCTTGGCAAGCACACCATCTTTCATAATGACCTGGAGACGCTCGTGATCCTGCAGCACGGAGATGTCGTCGAGGGGATCGCCGTCTACCAGCAACAGATCGGCCAGGTATCCCTCGCGTATGAGACCGAGCTCATTCGGATTTCCCATGATCTCTCCGCCGAGCTTGGTCGCGGAGACGATCGCCTCCATCGGTGTCATGCCTACGAGTTCCACGAAGTACTGTAGATCCTTGGCATTGGTGCCGTGGGGGGTCCAGGCGAAGCCGTAGTCGCCGCCGGGCAACACGCGAATGCCGCGACGATGCATCTCACGCATACCCTCGATCGCGTACTCCAACTCTCGCGCGTACACCCGGGCCAGCTCGCTTTCCGGCGAGATGCCGAACTCACCGGCATGAGCTGAGGTGCGCACCAGCCAGGCGAGGCCGGGGCCGACGAAGAACTCGTCCTTGCGCTTCTCGAGCTCATCCATGCATTGCTCATCTGCATAGGAGGCGTGGTAGATGATCTTTACACCGTACTTGAGGCACTGCTTGACCGAGTGGGCGGAACGGGCGTGGGCGCAGGCGCGCAAGCCGTAGGGTTCGATCGAGGCCATGGCCATCGCCACCTCTTCATCGCTCATTGGCGAGCACTGCGCGGGGACAGGTGTGATCTCCTCGCCGGATAGATTGAGCTTGATCAAATCCACGCCGTACTTGATGTACATGCGCACCACCTTACGCATATCTTCGGGGCCGCAGACGCGCCAGCCGAAGGACAGTTCCTGCAGGTCTACGTGTGGCGGTGAGGTATCGCCAAGACCCCCGGCCACGGTGATCTCCTGCCCGTTCGCGAGGTAGCGCGGACCGACGATGTGACCGTCGTTGATGGCGTTGCGCAGGACGCAGTCGACGCGCGGCCGCGCGGCCGCGGCGCCAACGCCGGAGGTGAAGCCCGCCATCAGGGTTTTCTTGGCCACGTTGATCGAGTGAATCAGATGCTCCTCTGGCGGCATCATGGTGATGTACTCGAGCGTGGGCTGGTCGTTCCAAGTCAGGTGCAGGTGCGCATCACACAGGCCCGGCATGAGCGTGCGTCCGTGACCGTCGATCGTATGATCCGCCGCGGGCAGGGCGCCGTCGCCGATTTTCGTGATGCGATTGCCGCTCACCAGCACGTTGCCGCGTACCGGATCGCTGCCGCTGCCGTCGATGATGTTCACATCCGTGAACAAGGTGCTCGGTGCTTGCATTGTCGTTTACCCCCCCAGGTAAGGCGCGCGTGGGTGCGCCAGGCCATGTGCTCGGGGAGGTGGGCACCTCCCCGAAGCTCCTTGCATGGGTTAGCCGTAGAAGGCCTGGATAGCCGCTATGACCTCCGTGGGCTTCTCATTCAATGTCCAGTGGCCACAGCCGTCGAGTACCAGCACGCGCGCGCTGGGCAACGCGCTGCCGAGGGCTTCGACGTTGGCAGGTGGCGCCACCTTATCCTCATCGCCGGTGATGAGCAGGCAGGGACAGGTAATCGCGCTGGCATCGGCCGCCTGCGCGCGGGAGAGCGCTTCACAGCTCTGAGCGTAGCCCTGCGGATCCTGCCGGATGACCATCTCGCGCACGAAGCCTTGAATGTCCGGCAGCGTGCTTTTGGTCGCGGTGGAGAGGGCGACATCGGCGATCGTGTCCGCGATACCGGTCATTCCCTCGCGCCGGGCGAGGCCGGCGCGGTCCATGAGGGCACCGCGCGCCGGTTCCGGTGGCTGTGCCAGCGGACCGAGGAGAACCAGATCCTGGACACGCTCGGGCGCCATTACCGTGAGGTGCTGGCAGACGATGGTGCCCATCGAATGACCCATCACCCGAGCCTTGTCTACGCCGAGAGCGTCCAGAACGGCCAGCATGTCTCCCGCCAAGCTCTCGATCGAGAGTGAGGGATCGTTGGCCGAGCGGGCCGCGCTCGGCAAGTCGGGCACGATTAGCCGGTAGCCGTCGCCGAGGCCGTTGACCACCGCGCGCCAGAAGTTCGACGACCCGCCGAGACCGTGGACACAGAGCACGGGTGTACCTTCTCCGAAGTCGTCGACGGCTACGGCGCGACCGTTGATCTGCAGCAGATGACCCACGTTGAATCCTCCAGGTGAGTGTTACGAGTTTAGTGAACGAAAAAGTTAGCTTGCGTGTGGAGCCGCTAGACGATGCGGTTCTCCAAGGTGCCGATGTCGCTGATGGACACCTTCACCACATCTCCCGTGCTGAGAAAACGTGGGGGCTCGAAGCCGATGCCGACGCCAGCGGGCGTGCCCGTGGCGATGATATCGCCCGGCTCCAGCGTCATGCTGGCGGACACGGTGGCGATGATCGAGGGGATGTCGAAAATCAGGTGCTCCGTGCTGGCGTGTTGGCGGCGCTCTCCGTTTACCCAACAGCTCACCTGCAGGTTCTCCGGCGCGACTTGATCAGCGGAGACGATCCACGGTCCGATCGGGCAGAAGCCGTCGATCGACTTGCCGAGCAGCCATTGGCGGTGTTTGGCCTGAAGGTCCCGGGCCGTGACGTCGTTGATCACCGTGTAGCCCCACACGTGCGCGTAGGCATCCGCCGGAGCGATGTGGCGGCCGGCTTTGCCGATCACCACGCCGAGTTCCGCTTCGTAGTCCACCTCCGAGGTGATCTGCCAAGGCACGGGCACATCGTCGTGTGCGCCGGTGAGGCTGCACGCAGCCTTGCTGAAGATGATCACGGAGCTCGGCACGCTGTCGCCGCCGGGGGCGGCGGAGGAGTCGTAGCCGCTGCGTGTGAACTCCTCCGCATGCGCTCGGTAGTTCTTACCGACGCAGATGACGTTCTTGCTCGGCCGCAGGATAGGGGGCATGAAGCGTGCCTGAGAGAAGGGGACCTGAGCCCCCACCTCGCGAAGCGCGTTGGCATCGAGCTCGCCAGCGATCAGCGCTACCGCCGGATCGGGACCGTTCGGTACTGTCACTTGCAGGAGCAAGGTGAGCGTTTGCGACTCAGGATCTGCATCCGCGATCCAGGTACCGCCATCGAATTCAACCCTCGCCAGTCGCACGTCCTTGCCTCCTTAGGGCCCGCTACTTTCGTGGCGGTGATTTGCGCGTGCTGCATCGCATGGCGCACAATATCCATATCAATATGGCTTCGAGCCTAAAATGATCTGCTATTGATTGCAACCAATAGCAGTGCCGCGTGTTAGGCAATCTGGTACGGTCCCCATCCGGCAGCAGTGTTCGGTCGCCGAGGAGGTTGGCGAAGCGTGGTGGCGAAACTCAATGTGCGCGAAACGTCGCAACGCAAAGCGGAAGAGATCGTAGCGTTCGTACGTGCGCGCATCGACGAAGGCGAGTGGTTACCCGGCAGCAGGATTCCCACCGAGAAGGCGCTCATTGAGCAGTTCTCTGCAGCGCGCAACACGGTTCGCAAAGCCTTAGCTCAGCTGGAGTCCTCTGGGGTCATCGAGCGCTACGTTGGGCGCGGCACGTTCGTGCGCGCCGCGTCCGAGACGTTATCGGCGGCGCTGGGGCCGCGCGTGGACCTGGCCGACGTCAGCCCCGCAGAGGTCAACGAGATTCGAGTCGTCCTGGAGCCCTCCGTGGCCGAGCTCGTGGTGGCCCGTGCGACCCAGTCGGAGATCGCCCGAGCGCGCGAATGCTACGAGAAAACCCTGCAATCAGGCAGCCTTGAGGAATACGAGCATTGGGATGCGGAGCTGCACGCGGTGATCATCCGCGCCGCGCGCAACAGCGTCTTGGGGCGTATCTACGAGGTCATCAATGACGTTCGCCAGCAGCCCGAGTGGCATGAGATCAAGCGCCGATCGCTGACCGACGACAGGCGCGAGATCTACAACCAGCATCATCTCGCCATCGTGACCGCGCTATCGCAACGTGATGCGCAGGCCCTGCGCCGAGCCCTGCGCGAGCACCTGCTCGCCGTGAGCAGCAATATGCTGCACCCAGCCCTGTAGGTGCCTCGGGGCGCTCGCGCCCGCGACGTCTCACCTCCTCACGATCACAACCCGTGTCCTCATCGCGCGTCGCGGCGTCGGCGTGGGTCCGCGCCTACTTGCCTTGCTAGTTTGCGCGCAAGCCAGCGGGGTTGCTTATCGCGATGCAGCGCAAACGATTGTTGACAGCTCGCCTTTCTCGTCATTAGGCTGCACCAATTCCAGATCAAAACAATATTGATATGGAAATGGTTCAATGCAGTAGAGCCGCGACCGCTTTGATGGTCGATGCTCGCGAACTCCAGGGGTGGGAAAGCGATGGCAAGACGGACCTTTACGCGCAGCGCGGGGGCGGGCGCCAGCCTGAGTACAGCAGTGGTGGCGGCCGGGGGAGTACTTCTGGTGGCACCGGGGGCGAATGCGGAGATTGAGGAGGTCACCGTCACCGCCGAACGACGCGAGGAGTCGGTTCAAGATGTACCCGTGGCCGTCACGGCCTTCTCCGCCGAAGCGGTGGAACGACTGCAGATCGACGACTTCGAAGATCTCTCCTTGCAGATCCCCAACTTCAGCGTCAATACGTTCTCCAAGACCCGGATCAACCCAGCCCTACGCGGTGGCTCCTCCTCCCTCGTCTCCGCCGGCGCGGAGCAAGCCGTTGGCCTATTCATCGACGATGTCTACTACGGCGGCCCCGCAGATTTCGCCATAGAGCTGTTCGATGTGGAGCGCATCGAGGTGCTGCGTGGGCCTCAGGGCACCCTGTTTGGCCGCAATACCACCGGTGGTTTGATCAACGTGGTCACCCAAGACCCTGGTGACTCCTTGGAGGGTCGCGTGCAGGCTCAGCTCGGCAACTACGGCCTCAACCAGCTGGGTGCGTACATCTCCTTCCCCATCGCGGACGAGCTCGCGGGCTCGATAGCTTTCCAGTCGCGCCAGCGCGATGGCACCTCATTCAACTCGGTCACGGGCAACGATGTGGACAACATCAACCGCTCTGCGGTGCGCGCGAAGCTGCTCTGGACCCCCGCCGACGACCTAGAGTTCGAGTTCGCACTCTCGCGCAGTCGCGCGGACGAGACGGGAATTGCCCGCGACGCGGTCTCCGCCGAGGCCTTCGTCGATCTTGATGTGCTGGCCGATCAGAACTTCCTGATCGATGACGACCCGCGCACGGTGCAGCAGTTCAGCGACGGTCGCTACGTCAGCGAGCAGTGGGTTGGCAGCCTGCACGTCACCAAGGACTTCGACTCGGTCACCTTCCAGTCGATCACCTCCTTCCGAAGCTTCGATGCTGAGCAGGAGCCGATCTCCCTTGGAGGTGTTCCGACGCCCATCTTCGCGATTGCCGATGGGCGCGACAACGAGGTGCTCACGCAGGAGTTTCGGGTGCTATCCAATTCCGGCGGGCGCTTCAACTGGCAAGCGGGCACCTTTCTCCTGCGAGCGGACGAGACGCGCTTTCTCGATGTGATCACCCGCTGGGACGAGTCGGTCGCCGGTGGCGCCTTCTCTGCCATCTTCGGCTGTCCGGACCAGACCCTAGAGGACTTCGAGTCCTTCATCGTCACCCCCAGCTGCATCACGGACTTCCCAGAGCTCTTCGATGAGAACCCTTTCTCCATTCGTGAGAACGTTGTGACCACGAGTTACTCCTTCTACGCGGAGGGGGGCTACCAACTGTCGGATAAGGTGCATTTGACGGCTGGTGCGCGCTACACCCGGGACAATAAGGAACTCAATGGCGAGACCATGGGAGAGTTCGATTGGTTTTGGAACCCTACACCGGGCCGCGTCGTGACCGATGCTGAGGACACCTGGGACGCGGTGACCTGGCGCGCCGTACTGGACGTTACGCCGACCGACGACCTGCTGTTCTACGCGTCGGCAGCTACCGGCTTTCGTAGTGGAGCCTTCGACATGGCCCAGAGTGACCCGGCCCTGATCGATCTCGCCGTGGCACCGGAGGATGTGCTGAGCTACGAGATAGGCGCTAAGACTCGCCTGTTCGGCAACCGCGTTCAGCTGAACGTCGCCCTGTTCGATGCCACCTACGAGAACCTTCAGTTCTTCGTCAACGCGGTCGGTGCTGGTGGTGTCGCCACCACGACCAACGCCGGTGAGGCCAACGTGCAGGGCGTGGAGGCTGACCTAATCTGGGCGATGACCGACGAGCTGACTGCCACGGTCGGCTTCAGCGCGCAGGACGGGACCTCGAAAGACATCCTGCCGGAGGCAGAGATTCCCGAGGGCACCCCGCCCCAGGGCACGATCCCCCTGTCCTACACGATCGCCCTGGACTACCGGCGCGAGACCCCCCGAGGCGCGTTCTACGTGCACGCCGACTTGCTGCATCGAGACGAGTACTCGCTGGAGTTCATCGACAACAGCATTCCCCAGTTCCGCGCCGACGTGGACGGCCGCTTGAACGCGAACATTGGCTATCAATCGGCCAAGGGCTGGGGCGTGGAGCTATGGGCCACCAACATCACCAACGAGAACATCGTGATCTACGGCCAAGACTTCTGGTTCAGCCTCTACGGTGCGTCGCTCAACGACAACCCGGAGCTGTTCAACGCGTCCTTCGGCCCGCGTTACGCCGAGCCGCGCCTGTGGGGACTGTCCGCGTCCTACAGCTTCGGGGGTCGCTGAACAGCGCGCCGGCCGCATCGGGGGTGATGACAAGGGGCAACGCTTGGCATAGGGTGTGGGCACTGCGTGATTCGCAGCGCCCTTGCACTGCCGACAGACCCCAGCGTGAGCGATCAGCCCGACCCAACCCCGCAACAGCGCTACGCCCTGGCGCTCCCCTTGTTCGGCGCCTTCGCGGTGCTCCTCGTGTTCGGCGCGGCTCTAGCTTGGCAGTTGGGGCTGTTCTCCGTGCAGCGCGATTGGGTGATCGCCGGCGGCCAAGAGGGGGGCACCTACCAGCTCCTTGCTGAGCAGCTTTCGCGCCACCTAGCCTCCGTAGAAAGCAACGATCGCCTGGCGGTCCGGGCCACGGACGGCAGCGCGATGAACCTGGCGTTGCTCAATGATGGCGAGGTGCAATTCGCCCTAGGCCAGGGCGACGGGCCAATGCCGCCGACTGTGCGCCTGTTAGCGGCCGTTTACGCCGAGTGGGTTCATGTGCTTCAAGCGCTGCCTCCGTCCTCGCAAGCGCCACCTACGGTCGACGGCCTTGCCTCGGCGACGTCCCTGTGGCTGGGTGCGTCTGGAAGCGGCACGCGATACACGGCGCAGCGCGTGCTGGCACACGTCGGTGTGCCCATCGATCCCGCTCGGGTGGTGGAGGCACCGCTGGCGGAACTTGCCCAGCGCTTCGCTAGCGGCGAGGTGACAGCGGCGGTAGTGCTCGCCCCGCCAGGAGCGGCGGTGGTGCGAGAGATTCTGGCCAGCGGCGAGGTGCGCCTCGTGCCCGTGGCAGGGGCAGCCCTTTCCTTGTTGGATGCGGCGTACCAGCCTGTTGAGATCCCCGTTCACCTGTACGGTTCGTCTCCTGAGGCATCGGTGGCCACCGTCGCCGTGGACGCAATGATCCTCGCGCACCGCGACGTGCAAGCCGATGCGGTGCGCAGCATTTTGCAAGAGATAGCCGAGGCGCGTGCAGAGCTGAGCGACGCGGTAGGCTTTCGCTTGCCCCTAGCGCGCTATGCCCCTGAGCGCGTCTCCTTGCCCTACCACGCGGGGGCTACGGCGTTCTTCCTGCGGGAAGAGCCTTCTTGGTTCGTCCGTAACGCCGAGGCGATTAGCCTGACACTTACCCTGGTGGTGGGCGCGTGGTCCGTGGGATCGTTGTTGTTGCGCTGGAGTGCGAGTCGGCGCAAGGAGCGTATCGATGCCTTCTACTGGCGCGTGCGCGAGTGCGGAAAGCTGCCGCGCCACGCGCGTCTGGCGGCCCTCGAGGAGATTGAGCGCGAGGCCATGCAACAGCTCATGGACGAGCAGCTGTCTGCCGACCAGGCATTCCTGATTTTCCAGAACTACCTTCGCAACATGATCGAGGAAGCCAAGCCCGATTCGGGAAACTCCTCGTAGGACACTAGGAGGCCGCTTGGTAAATAAGGTAACGCTCAGTCTGCGTAGGGGCAGCGTCAGCAAGGCGCGTGGCGCAGCCAATGGCATCGCCATTGGCAAGCGATGCAACGCCGCGATGGCGCCTGTGCTACTCGCTGCGCGTCACCTTATTTACCAAGCGCCATGGCCCAGGCGATGAGCCACCCGGTGCTCATCGACACTCGCGCACTGATCACCAGCATTAGCCCCGCGACGGGCAGCGCGCAAGCATGGAAGTATAGGGCGTGAACGATGTGCTCGATGAGACGGCGTCGTGGGTGGAGCACGAGGCAGAGCAGGGTGAAGATCACGACCATCAGGATCTGCGCTTGACTCGCCGACGCATTGGCCGCTTGTTCGAGCATCAGTGGATCTTCGAGCGCCGCGCGCACCAAGGTCCTAAAGGGCGCAATGGGGGCTTGAGCGGGTAGGCGAGCGAGAGACTCCTCGCGCTGCGCATCGCTTATCCGTGGCACCCGCTGCGGTTCGCCCGATTGCCACATCGTCATGACTGTCGTGACATCGCCATCCTCGTCCAGAGATGTGTTTAGGGCGATGACGCGCATGGAGGCCAGGCCCATTGTGGCGAAGAAGATCACGCTGATTACGACGTACAGGCGCATCGGTGGTGTGTAGCTTGCACGTCGACCGTCGACGTAGTCGCGGGCCACCTGGCCAGGTCTCAGGAACAGCCCGCGTAGGGTGCGCAGCAGCCGTCCGTCCCAGTCGAACAACCCGTCGAGCACGTCACGGGCTAGTGCGAGAAACGACTGCTGAAGGGCCAGATCCGACTGGCCGCACTGGTGGCAGAAATCGCCCGCGAGCTCGCTGGCGCAGTTTGCGCAGCGAAGGGGTGTTGAGGGCGTAGGGCCTAAGGGCTCCGCAGCCTAGCAGATCGCCGCGTGCGTATCGTACGAATCGCCGCGTTTAGCAGGGCGAGTGACCGTGTCCCTACCCGCCGAATCCGCTCGTCTGCAAAGTGCCCTGCACCGAGCCAGCGCATGAATCCACAGTGGGGCGGGAGAGCGAACTCCCTCACGCGCTTTCCTTGCCGCAAAGGTGCCTTTTCCGATGTCACATGCTGCACTCCGCCACTCCCGCCTGGTGAAGGCGACGCTCTCGTGGGCGTTGTTCACCGGTGCGTCTCTCGCACTGGCGCAAGCGCCGGCCGACCGCCCGGCGGGGGCATCCCCGGGTCGCCCGCCCGTCCAGACCGGCTGGCAGACAGACCTCGGTGCCGCGATCATAGCCAATCCCCGCTTCCAGGGCAGCGATGATTACCAGCTGCTGCCGGTTCCCTATTTCGATGTCAGGTACAACGATCGAAAGGGCAACCTGCTGTTTGCGAACGTGCCCCAGGGCCTCGGTGGCTACTTCCTTCGCGTTGTCGATAGCGGCGGACGGCGCCTCGCCGCTTCGGCATCGATCGCGCCTGGCTTCGCCAACCGCGACCCCGACGACTTGGAAGGCTTGGAGACCTTCGGCACGGCGATCGAAGCGCGCATGCAGCTGGAGTACGGTACCCGCCGCTTTGGCATCCAGGCCTCCGTAGCGCAAGCTCTCGGCACGGGTCACGAGGGCTTCTATGCCGATCTAGGAGCGAGCTGGCGTACGCGTGTCGGTCAGCGCGGCTTCCTGAGCCTCGGGCCGAACATCCGCTGGGGCAACGATCAGTTCTTGGGGGCGCTCTACGGCGTATCTGAGGCGGAAGCCACCGCCACGGGCCTCGGCGCCTTCGACGCAGGATCCGGCGTCGAACGCATTGGGCTGCAGGGGGTTCTCAGCCTGCCCGTAAACGACCGCTGGCGCTGGACCACGGTGGCGCAGGTGGGCAGGCTGCTAGGCGATGCTGGCGACTCGTCACTCACCGACAGCAAAACACAGGCCTTCGTGTTGATGGCCCTGACCCGTCGCTTCTAGCGGGGGCAAGCTACTAGGAGGCCTCTCTCAGGTCGTCCTTATCGCTGCGCGTGCTCTCGGCGTTCTCGGTGCTCTTGGGCGCAGTGCTCTTGCGCTGGGCCGCCTCGAGCTTCTCGCGGATCTGCGATTCGTCCTCGATCGCCTGGATGACCAATCCCCACCACCCCAGGCCATCGTATTCCTCGTAGCCGATGGTCTTGGCGTAGGCGATAATGTGACCATCGTCGTCGTAGTAGCTCCCGCGCACCGCATCCTGGTTCTGCAGCGGATAGTGTTGCCAGAGCATCGACGGATCGGTGCTCGCGATCACGCGGTGCTTGGCGTCGAGGAGGGCCACGGTGCTGCGCTTCTTGTCGCCATCGCTCAGAGTGGGCTCGTCCTCGACGACGCTTCGCCCCTGCTCTTGCCAGTCGAAGTAAACACCCAGGGTGCCGAGCATCTCTCCATTAGGTTCGCCGCCGCGACGCACGCTCGCGCCGTAGGCCAGCACCTGATGGCCGTCGTGGCGTGGGTCGGCTTTCGGGTCGCCCACAACGTATTCGTCGCCACTGCTGGTGGCGCGGGCCCGCTGGAACCAGCGCTCGCCGGAGAAGTCTGCGCCGACCAGCTTGCGGTAGTTGGCGTTCGACACGGCGACGACGCGACCTGCCGTATCCGTGAGCACTAGGTTCTCGTATACCGTGTAGAAGCGGTTGATCATTCCAAGGCGCTTGCCGGCAAAGTCGATCCGTTCGGCCGATGGGTCCGCCAGGGCTTCCCACAGCGAAGGATCCGTCGCCCACCAGCGCACATCGGCTGTGCGCTCGAATAGGTTGCGAACGATCAGTTGCACCAAGACCTGGGCCAGGTCGTGCAGTTTCTCCCCTTCCATCTGTTCGACCAAGCGTTCGGACATGTTCTGACCGAGGCTGATGCGGGCCATCACCTCTTCTTGAAAGCGCTCGTTGGCGGTTGCGGCGTTTCCGGCGAGCTTTTGCACCTCTTCGGCGACCACGCTGAAGCCGCGACCCACCTCGCCGGCGCGGGCGGCCTCGATGGCGGCGTTGAGCGAGAGTAGTTTAGTTTGATTCGCGATGCTCAGGTTGACCTTGGAGAAGGTCTCCACGTCCATCACGACCGATTCCATCACCATGCGCATCGTGCGGGGGGAAGCCTGAAGGGAGGTGACCGATTTCTTCGCCATGCTCGCTCTCGATTGAAAAATCAACGATTTTGAGGTGCGCCTGGAGTGCGCACTAAGCGAGGATTCTGACAGGCGCTGGGGCGGAGCAACGTGAACCAGTCTAGGGTATGTCAGTTCGCCCTGGGTCGATGGCGCTGCTGCCGCTGGCAATCCGCCAACGCCTTCGTGAGGCTGGTCACGAGGGAGGTGATCTGTGCGGTGCTGAGGGCGCTGAAGCCCGCCACCAGGCCGTCGCGGGTTGAGGCGCGGGCGCCATCGTAATGACACAGGGTGGGGAGCAGTACGCCCTGCCCGTGCAGCGCGGCGGAAACATCCGCTGCCGCATGGGGCTGCGGGGGCTCGATGATGGCGTGTAGGCCGGCGTCCAAACCGGTGACTGAACAAGCGGGGGCCGTCTGCGCAAGCGTGTCGGCTAGGGCTCGGCCGAGCTTCGCGTAGTGTTGGCGCATCCGCTCTACGTGCCGCTCGAAGGCGCCGTTGGCGATGAACTCGGCGAGCGCAGCGGTGGTTGGCGTGGGTGGGCTGTACTCGCTGATCGCACGCCAATCGGCCATCGCCTCAATCAACGCCTCGTGGCCGGCGGCGAAGCCGATACGCAATCCGGGAAACATCGTTTTTGAGAAGGTGCCGCAGTAGAGCACCGGTGCATCCGGCCAGGCGGCGAGGGGGGAGAGCGGCGGGACGTCATAGCGGAACTCGCCGTCGTAATCGTCCTCGACGATCAAGGCGCCGTGTTCTCGGCACCAGGTGACTAGCGCGTGGCGTCGGCGCAGGGAGAGTCGCTCGCCGGTGGGAAACTGATG
This sequence comes from Pseudomonadota bacterium, assembly GCA_039193195.1. NCBI lineage: Bacteria > Pseudomonadati > Pseudomonadota > Pseudomonadota bacterium. The sequence continues at coordinate 70,387 of JBCCWS010000010.1, read as the reverse complement.
CGAAGGGGTCACGTACACCACGGTGGGTATTGGTCCGTTCGCCAAGGTGTGGACCTGTAAGCCTTCGTCGTCTACCGGTACTTCCTCAATCGTCGCACCGGTGGTGGAGAACACCTGCCTGGCTAATGGATAGCCTGGGTTTTCCACGGCGACGGTGGTGCCCGGTCCCAGCAGCACGCGGCTGGCGAGGTGCATCGCATGGACCGCGCCATTGGTGATGATGATCTGCTGCGGCGTGTAGCGTAGCCCCCGCCGCCTGCGCAGGTAGTGGCAGAGCTGTTCTCGCAGGGAGAGATCACCACGACCGCAGCCGTAGTCTGGCGACGGGGGTGCGTTGGCGGCGAGGGTCAGGCAACGGCGCCAATCCGAGCGCGGGAACAAGGTGGTGGCTGGCCGACAGGGACGCAGATCGAGGATGTTGGCGGCAGGAGGGAGGTCCATGGCGGGGGGTGGCGCGCGGTGGCTGAGGGCCGGTCCGACGTAGGCGTCGCTCGGGGCGACCGGCTGGCGCAGCAATTCGGCGGTGTGGCTGATACGCGTGCCGTCGCCCACGCGCGACTCGATTAGGCCCTCGGCGCGCAACATGTCCCAGGCGGTCTCCACCGTGCCGCGGGCGACCTCCAGGGCACCGGCCAACACGCGTGCCGACGGCAAGCGATCGCCGCCCCGCAGGTGGCCGTCGATCAATAGCTCGCGTATCCGCTCCGCCAAATGCCTCGAGAGGGTCACGTCCTGTGGTCGTGCGTGCCAGTTGAGCTGCGCGAGCAGCGTCTCGTCGGCGCCCATAGCGGGTGGCGTGCTCCCTCGTCGATTGCCGAAGCTGATCACTATAACGCCGCCGGTGAGGATCGGAGTGTGCCGATTGGCCCAACTGGCCCAGTCCGCATTGGCCCAAGTTTGGGCCAGTGCAAATCGGTAGAGTGACCCGATGCAACAAGTGACCGCGATCAATACGCACTGCCCCTGGTCGGGCGATCCCGTGAGCGCGGATTCGATCACTCTGTACCGCCAGCGGGCCGTGGGCTTCTGCAACCCGGGGTGTCGAGATCGTTTCGAGCGGGCCACCCTGCACTTCGACAACCTGCTAGCGCACCCTGAGGGCGGCCCGCCACCTTTCCGCAGTCGGGCAGCGTACAACCGCTGGATGAACGAACGCCTTCTCGGCGTCATCGACGAGCTCACGGACGCGGACTACAGGCGAGACTTGGGCGCATTTTTCCGGTCGATCCACCTCACGATGAACCACCTATTGGTGTGGGACCTGGTGTGGCTGAAGCGCCTGGCAGATCGTTTCCCCGGAGAGTTCGCGCTGGAGCAGCTTCGGTCCCGAGCAATGCCCACGGCGCACGATCAGCAGCTTTGCGCGGATCGGGAGGCGCTTCGCCACGAGCGTACGGCGATGGATGCGGTGCTAATCACCTACGTCGAGGGAGTCAGTGAGGCGAAGGGCGCGCAGATTCTCGAGTACGCCACGCGCGACGGCGATCGCGTGCGTAAACGCGTGGATGGGGTGCTGACCCACCTGTTCAACCATCAGACCCACCACCGCGGTCAGATCACCGCCTTGTTGAGTCAGCTAGGCGTCGACCCCGGCGACACGGATCTTTTGCTCACCCTAGAGGAATATTAGGCGATGACCCCCTATCGCGTGCGTTCCTTTCGCTTCGATCGCCTCCGCTACATCGGTGATCTGCGGCTCAAGTGCTACCGCATCGGTACGTCGGCCGCTGCGCTCAAGGACGCTGGAGCAGAATGCTACGAGCGTGCCCTTGCTTACGTGGGTGATCAACTCCCTACGATCCTGAGAGTCGATGCGTACCCGCACCATGGGCTGGGCTACCTGATCGTTCACATCGGTGCCCAGCGCGTGTGGCTGCTGCTCCACTGGTGGCACGGGGAGGACATCGTGCTTGCCCACCTTGCGAGCGCTCCGCTCGGATCCGGCCAGTTTCGCAGCGAGCGAGGGCAGCCGTTTCATGCCTGCGTGTGGGAGCACGTGGTGATTCACCATGAGCGAGAGGTCTGGGTGCGGCACATGCTGACAACGCAGCCTGATCCCACCGGTTACCTGGAGGATCAGCTCGCCGATGGAGACTACTGATGGGCTGCCGCTCGTGCGCGCCATGGAGCGCGAAGATGTGGGCGAGGCGCTGCTGCTCATGCGCGAGCTGGCTCGCATTGAGGGCTACCTGGCACAGCTGGCCGTGACTGAGCGCGATTTGCTCACCCATGGCTTTGGGCCCACTGCGTGCTTTCAGGCCTTTGTCGCCCAGCGTGAGGCGGGCGCGCCGTTGGACGGGCTCGCGGTGACCTACTTGATTCCCTGGACGTACGATCTACGCCCAACGGTCGTGCTCAAGGAACTGGTCGTCGCCGAGCACGCACGCGGCATAAGGGTTGGCGCCGCACTTCTGGCGCAGGTCGCGCGTTACGCCCTGGCGCGAAGCGCCGCGAGGGTCGCCTGGACCGTTCTGACCGACAACACGCGTGCTCAGCGCTTCTATGGCCGGTGCGGTGCCAAGGCAGATGAGCGATGGCAGAACTGGAGCTTGGACGAAGAGGCGATACGCCAACTGAGTGAATCGGAGCACAGGTAGGCCCGCGTGGGTCAGGCTCGAGTGCGTAGGCGGCGCGCGGCGCGTGCCAGTGCGTGGTCCACGGGTGGAGTACGAGGGGATGTGCCTGCGCATCGCTTTGCGCGATATGGAAATTGCCCCGGTGCGGGATAAGCCGTGGGAGGGTGGGTGAGCGGTTGACAGCTGAGGGGCGTCCATATGTAAGAATGCCCAGCCGATGGCTCGCGTATTCTGACGGTCGAGCTCCGTGAGTCCCTCAGCTAGTGCCCAGCGGTTGCGGTTGTTGCTCGATGTGCCTGCCCGGGAGTGCCACTTAGTGCTGCTTCGTCATCTGCAATACCTCGTGGCGCTTGCGCGCGCCCAGCACTTTGCGCGGGCAGCTGCTTCCTGCGCGGTCACTCAGCCCACCCTGTCTTCTGGCATCAAGCAGTTAGAAGAGGAGATGGGGGTTTTGCTGGTGTTCCGCGGCCAACGATTCGAAGGGTTCACGCCCGAGGGTGAGCGGGTGCTTGGGTGGGCGCAGCGGATCGTCGATGAGTGCGACGGCTTGAAGCAAGAGGCGGCGCGCTTGCGCGGGGAGCTGCAAGGGCAGCTGAGGATGGGCGCCGTGCCCACGGCAATCCCACTGTTGCCGATCCTGCTCAACGCCTACTCGGATGCGCATCCGCGTGTGCGCTTGATCCTGCGTTCGTCCTCGTCGTCGCAAATTCTGAGCGGTATCGAGGCCCACACGCTGGATGCCGGCATCAACTACCTCGGTCTCACGGGAGCATCTAGCGTTCGCGAATTCCCGCTCTTCAGGGAGCGCTACGTGCTGCTCGTCGGAAAGCAGCATGCGATCGCCGAGGCCGGCAAGTTGCCTTGGCGCGATGTGCCCGATCTTCGCTACTGTCTGCTGGCGGCCGAGATGCAGAATCGGCGGATAATCGACGAGACTCTGGCCGCCGCGGGAGTCACCCTAGAGCCGGCCATCGAGACAGACTCTGCCGCGGCCTTGGTGCCTCTCATCAATTCTGGCGAGTGGGCCAGCATCGTGCCGCGCTCCTTGCTTGGCATGTTGCCCGTGGACGGTCAGGTGGTGGCCTTGGACTTGGTGGATCCTGTCGTCGAGCCCGCCATCGGCCTGCTGGTGGCTGCGCGCGACCCGCTCGCACCGGTGGCTGCCGCGCTGGCGGAGCTTGCGCAAGCCCTGGTCACCTTCCCGGCCGACGAGTAGCGATATCGTCTCAAAGCGTGCGCCAGCGCACGCGCTTTTAGCACTCTCGCATGCCGCCGGTCACACGGCGCAGCGCACCATTGAAGCGGCCTATCGCGTGGTTTGATCTTTCACTTAGCCCTACGCGCAGGGAGCCCCTATCGTCACCAGTGCAAAGTCCTAATCGGCATTAGCGGCTCTAGGTGCTCCAGCGCACCGAGAGGCTGCGGCCGCTGCGGCGATGCAATGCAACAATGCTACCGGGGGGGCGGCAGTGAAAAACGACCGAGCGGGACGACGCCAACGCCAGGCGGCGAGCGTGCCCACCACCTACGACTACGCCAAAGTGGCCGCCATCCTCGAGCGTTGGCAGGACGTGCCCGGCAACCTCTTGCCGATCCTGCATGATGTGCAGGAGGCGCTTGGGTTCGTGCCTGCCGACAGCGTGGCGCAGCTCGCACGCGGTCTTAACCTCTCGCGCGCAGAGGTGCACGGCGTGATCACCTTCTACCACGACTTCCGCCAGCAACCTGGCGGTGGACGTACCCTAAAGATCTGCCAAGCTGAGTCTTGCCAAGCCATGGGTAGCCGGCGCCTGACGGCGGACCTCGAAGCTGAGCTGGATTGTAAGCTGGGGGAAACCACGGGTGACGGAGCCGTCACCCTCGACGCCGTGTACTGCCTCGGTATGTGTGCCTGTTCTCCGGCAGTGATGATCGACGAGGAGCTGATCGGCCGGGCGACACCTGGCGACGTCCTCGCCCGCTTGTTCGACGCCTCGACGGGGGAGGACTCGTGAGCACGCCGAGCATCACCGTCTACGTGCCCGGCGATGCGGGCGCCCTCGCCCTGGGCGCCGACGCCACCGCCAAGGCGCTCGCGGCAGAGGCGGACCGTCGCGGGCAGTCGATGCGGGTGGTGCGCAACGGCAGCCGAGGTATGTTCTGGCTGGAGCCGATGGTGGAGGTAGCCACCGCCCGAGGACGCCAGGCCTACGGTCCGGTTCGCGCCGCGGATGTAGCTGGCCTGTTCGATGCGGGCTTCCTGGACGGTGGCGACCATAGGCTTGCCCTCGGTCTCACCGAAGAGATTTCTTGGCTTAAGCAACAGGAGCGCCTGACCTACGCGCGCGTAGGTATCACGGACCCCCTATCGCTTGAGGACTACGTGGCCAATGACGGCTACAAGGGCCTCGAGCGCGCCTTGACCCTCTCGCCCGAGGAGATTGTCGATGAGGTGACGCGCTCGGGACTGCGCGGTCGCGGTGGCGCCGCGTTCCCCACGGGAATCAAGTGGAACACGGTGCGCGGCGCCGAGGCCGAACGCAAGTACATCGCCTGCAATGCTGACGAGGGAGATTCGGGCACCTACAGCGACCGCATGATCATGGAGGGTGACCCGCTCGCGCTCATCGAGGGCATGACCATCGCCGCACGGGCCGTGGGCGCTGACTACGGCTACGTCTACCTACGCTCCGAGTACCCGCACGCCATTCGCACCCTACGGGCGGCGATCGAGATTGCCCGCGAGGCCGGTTGGCTGGGAGAGAAGATTCAAGGATCGAGCACGAGCTTCGACGTGGAGGTGCGGGTCGGCGCCGGCGCCTACATCTGCGGCGAGGAGACCTCGATGCTCGACTCCCTAGAGGGCAAGCGCGGCATGATTCGACCGAAGCCGCCGCTGCCCGCACTGAAGGGCTTGTTCGGCATGCCCACGGTCGTCAACAACGTCATCTCCCTTGCCAGCGTACCGATCATTCTCGATAGGGGCGCCAAGTACTACGAGGACTACGGCGTCGGCCGGTCGCGCGGCACGCTACCGATCCAGCTCGCCGGCAACCTGCGCACGCCGGGTCTGGTAGAGAAGGCCTTCGGAGTAACGCTGCGCGAGCTCATCGATGACTTCGGCGGCGGCACGGCGAGCGGTCGACCAGCGCGGGCAGTGCAGGTGGGCGGCCCCCTCGGTGCCTACTTCGACGAAAGCCACTTCGATCTGCCCCTCGACTACGAGGAGTTCCAGAAGCACTTCGGCATCCTAGGTCACGGCGGCGTGGTGGTCTTCGACGACACCGTGGACATGGCTGAGCAGGCGCGCTTCGCCATGGAGTTCTGTGCCATTGAGAGCTGCGGCAAGTGCACGCCCTGTCGGGTGGGGTCGACGCGCGGCCGCGAGCTGATCGAGAAAATCATGCGCAGCGAGGACGTCGATGCGAACCACGCCCAGCTGCTCAAGCTCTGCGACGTGATGGAGAACGCGAGCCTGTGCGCCCTGGGCGGGATGGCGCCCCTGCCGGTGCTGTCGGCCCTGCGCCAGTTCCCGCAAGACTTTGGCATTGCCCCGAGCGAGGAGCCTGCTCATGTGGAATGAAGTTAGAAACCTTCGCGAGGGCGTTGACTACGGCACACCGCCGCGCGAGGGAAAGCCCGTCACCCTCACGGTGGACGGCGTGGAGGTGACGGTGCCCGAGGGTAGTTCCGTGATGCTCGCGGCAACCGAGGCCCAGCGCGAAGTGCCGAAGCTGTGTGCGACGGATATGCTCGAGTCCTTCGGTAGCTGTCGCGTATGCCTAGTGCAGATCGAAGGGCGTCGCGGCACGCCGGCCAGCTGTACGACCTTGGTGGAAGAGGGCATGGTGGTCAGCACGCAGTCCGAGCGCCTGACAGAGCTGCGCCAAGGCGTGATGGAGCTCTATCTATCGGACTTTCCGGAAGCGGAGATCCCAGACGGGTGGAGCGAATTCCACAGGTCCCTCGAGCAGATTGGCGTGGAGTCACACAGATACGGCGAGGGGCAAACGCACGTTGACCTCACCGTAGACCAGTCCAACCCCTACTTCTTGTTCGACCCTGCCAAGTGCATTGTCTGCAGCCGCTGCGTGCGCGCATGCGAGGAGGTGCAGGGCACCTTCGCCCTGACGATTCAGGGCCGCGGCTTCGATTCGAAGGTGGCGGCGAGCCAGGACCAACCGTTCATGGAATCCGAGTGTGTGAGCTGCGGCGCCTGCGTGCAGGCCTGTCCTAGCCATGCCCTGGTCGAGAAGAGTCTGTTCCCCGGAGGATACGAGCGTGCCTAATCCGCGCAAGCCGGAGCGAGAAGTCGTCACTACCTGCGCCTACTGCGGCGTAGGCTGCGGTTTCAAGGCCGAGACCATCGGTCACGAGATCGTGCGCATGACACCCTGGAAGGAAGGCAAAGCCAATCACGGCCATAGCTGTGTCAAGGGCCGCTTCGCCTATGACTACTGGCAGCACCCCGACCGCATAATCTCGCCGATGATCCGCCAGAGCATCGACGATCCCTGGCAAGAGGTGAGCTGGGAGGAGGCCTTCACCTACGCTGCCTCGGAGCTCAAGCGCATCCAGGCAAAGTACGGCCGCAAGTCTGTGGGTGCGGTCTCCAGTTCGCGCTGCACGAATGAGGAGATCTTCCTCATGCAGAAGTTTGCGCGTGCCGTCATGGGCAACAACAATATCGACAACTGTGCGCGAATCTGCCATTCGCCAACGCAGTTCGGCATGTCCGCCACGGTGGGGTGGGGTGCCGCCAGTCAGCACTTCGACTCCGTGCTGCAGGCCGATGTGATCATGGTCGTAGGCGCCAACCCCACGGAAGGCCATCCGGTGTTCGGTTCGGCCATGAAGCGTCGTATCCGCCAGGGGGCCAAGCTGATCGTGATCGACCCGCGGCGCACGGAGACCGTCGACAGCCCCCACTGTCGCGCCGACGTGCATCTGCCCTTACGGCCGGGCACGAACGTGGCGGTCTTGAACAGTATCGCTCACGTGATTGTGCGAGAGAATCTCCACGATCCCGAGTTCATTCGTTCGCGCTGTGAGTGGGAGGAGTTCGAGCACTGGGCCGAGTTTGTGGCGAGCGATGAGTACGCGCCTGAGAAGGTGGCGCAGATCGCCAACATCGATGCTGAAGACATCCGTCGCGCTGCTCGGATCTACGCGGGCGGCCCGCGCAGCACCATCTACTACGGCCTGGGCGTCACGGAACACTCCCAGGGCTCCACCGGCGTGATGTGCCTAGGCAACCTTGCTTTGGCCTGCGGCATGTTCGGACGCGACGGGGTGGGCGTGAACCCCCTGCGCGGCCAGGGCAACGTGCAGGGTGGCAGCTGCCTCGGCAGCTGGCCGCACGTGTTCAGTGGCTATCGCTTCGTCACCGACGACGCTACGCGCGAGAGCTTTGAGGCGGAGTGGGGCGTGAAGCTCGACGGCGAGCCCGGCCTGCGCCTGCCCAACATGTTCGATTCGGCCCTCGCCGGCCACTTCAAGGGTATGTACATAATGGGTGAGGACCCGGTGCAGTCCGATCCGAACCAGAACCACATCATCGCCGCCATGCGCAACATGGAGTGCGTGATCCTGCAGGACCTGTTCCTGAACGAAACCTCCAAATACGCTCACGTCTTCCTGCCCGGCTCCTCCTCCCTAGAGAAGGACGGCACCTTCACTAACGCCGAGCGTCGTATCAGTCGCGTCCGCAAGGTGACCGAACCTCTAGCGGGCTATCAGGATTGGGAGGTGACGGTAGAACTCATGCACGCCATGGGTTACGAGGTGGAGTACACCCACTCGGGAGAGGTGCTCGATGAGTTAGCCCGGCTGTCACCGGCCTACAGCGGCGCCAGCTTCGATCTGATCGAACGGGTTGGCTCGGCCCAATGGCCCGTGGACGTGAATGCTCCGGAAGGCACCCCTGTGTTGCACAGAGAGAAGTTTCCGCGCGCCAACGGCCGCGGCACCTTCATGCTCACGGGCTTTGTGCCTACGCGTGAGCGGGTGAGCGAGCTATACCCATTGCTGCTCACCACGGGGCGCATCCTCAGCCAGTACAACGTGGGCACCCAGACCCGGCGCACGGCCAACTCCCATTGGCATCCGGAGGACGTGCTGGAGATGGCGCGCGACGACATGGATGCGCGCGGTCTGCAGGACGGCGATTGGACCCAGGTCAGCAGCCGCTTCGGCGCCACCCGCCTTCGCGTCAAGGAGTCGACGCGGGTGAACCCGGGCGTGGTCTACACCACCTTCCACCACGCGGTGACCAAGGCCAACGCGCTCACGGGAGATCAGTCTGATTGGGCGACCAATTGCCCGGAGTACAAGGTGACCGCGGTAGATGTGTGGCCGGTCGAGATTGGCGAGACGCCGTCGCCGAACAAGCAGGGCGAAGGTGAGCGAGCGTTGGAGGAGGTGTCCTGATGGCGAGGGTCGAGGAAGGTGTGGCTGCTGCGTTGACCAACGCTGCGCCCAAGGATGAGGTGATCGAGATGGGGCAGCTAGTCGCTATGGCGAACCAGATCGGGGACTTCTTCTCCCCCTACCCCGCGGAGCGCGCGCTGGAGGGCCTTCGCAACCATTTCCGCTGCTACTGGGATCCTCGCATGCGCGACGCCCTGCTCCAGCACATCGATGGCGGGGCTGAAGGGCTGCAGGAGCGCGTGATAGAAGGCGCCCTAATGCTGCGCGAAAGCGACGCGGAGAAGGCCGGCTATTACGGTCCGCCGAAGGCCTGAGCGACGCGGTCATTCAATCGCCCGAAGGCTCTTTCTGCGATGGGGCGGGCACCGGCCAGGCCCCTCGGGGCCGCCCCTCGCGCTTGCGTTCCAAGCTGATGAGATCCCACGGGGACCATCCGATCAAGATGCCGAAGGTATGTGCTAACCTGTCAAGAATTAAGATCTGCCCACCGTCCACCTAGGGTCCCTCTGCCTACTGACGCGGGGACAATCGCGCGATCGAAGCACGCTTTGCTCTTTACCCCGGGGTACCGGTGGTGCGAGCAAGGCACGCAGATGCGATGGCCGAAGAAGGCCTTCGGCCTCATCAACCTGGCAGCAGACGAGGCGTTGCTCGCGAGGGTACACGCCTTCGGGTCTGCCCGGGGGAAGCGTCCGCGGCGTTGCATCGCCTGCCAATGGCGATGCTATTGGCTGCGCGGCGCGCCTTGCTGACGCTGCCCCTACGCAGACTGAGCGTTACCTCATTTACCAAGCGGCCCACTAGCGCCACCAGATCTCAAGGTTTAACGGAAGTATCTACAGTATGCCTAACTCCATGATCTCCACCGCTCATCGTCTGCTCACCTTACTCGCCCTCGCGACACTCGCTCACGGCGTGGCCCAGGCCCACGGACCCACTCGCCAGAAAGTTAGCGAGTCCGTCGAGATCGACGCGCCACCCGCCGAGGTTTGGGCCGTGGCAGGCGACTTCCAGTCCGCGGATACGTGGTTGCCCATGGTCGATAGCAGCACGGGCGAGGGTGGCAATGACGAGGGCGCCACCCGCACGCTCGTGGTCGGCGGCGGCGCCGGTGAAGTCAACGAAGTCCTCAAGCGCTACGATGACGAGCGGATGATCCTAAGCTATCGAATCCCGCAAGCTACTCATGACATTAGTGTGCTACCGGTGAGCAACTACTCCTCCACGATTTCCGTCCGCGCCAACGACTCGGGCGGCAGCACGGTGACCTGGCGAGGAGCGTTCTACCGCGGCTACATGAACAACGATCCACCTGAGAACCTCAACGATGAAGCGGCGGTGAATGCGGTCTCGGGTCTGTACAAGGCAGGGCTTGCCGGCCTGAAGGAGTACGTAGAATCGCAGCGCTGATCACCCTGCGCTCAAGGCCGGCGCCCGCCGCCCGCGGCGCCGGCCTCGCCTGCGGACTCGCCCTCGCATGCTTCGTCAACGATGCGACGATGGCGGCGCAGGGCAACGCCCGCGCGTTCATCACCAACCAGAGCGGTGACAGCGTCAGCGTCATCGACACGGCGACCGGAATCACGCTGCAGACCCTGACCATCCGAGGCAAGCCAGCCGGCGTCGCCGCCAACCACAGCGGCACCTCCGTCTATGTCACCAGCACTGAGGGCGTCGCCCTCACGCGAATCGATGCCCAGGAGCTCACCATCGCAAAGCGGACCACGCTTGGCAGCGGCCCACTTGCCGTTGCGACCCATCCGAAGCGCGATGAGGTGTACGTGGCGGACTGGTACGACGACGTGATCACGATAGTTGACGGCGCGACGCTGACGCCCCGAAGCCGTCTGCGCGCAGGTCGCTCCCCCTCGGGACTGATCACCAACCTTGCGGGTACGCGCCTGTACGTGACCAATCGAGACGGCGACAGCGTATGGGCCTACGATCTGGCGACCCGTATTCGCACTGCGACCTACCCCACGGGCGAACGCCCCTTCGGCCTGACCATCGATCAGGCAGACCGCACCTTGTACACGGCCAACGTCGCCAGCAACGACGTGACCGTGATCGACCTGCAGACAGGTCGCGTTCGCGCGACGATCCCGGTGGGTGAGCGCCCCTACGCAGTCGCGTTAGCGGGTCAGGACACACGTCTTTTCGTCACCAACCAGTACGAGGATACGGTGAGCGCGATCGATACGACCACCCTCGACACCCTCGCTGTGATCGAGGTTGGCGAATACCCAGAGGGCATCGCCACCCACCCGGATGATCGACGAGTGCTGGTCGCCAATTGGTTTTCCAACACGGTATCCGTGATCGACGCGCAGACGCTCGAGGTGGTCGACACCTGGGATGCGGGTGACGGTGCGCGGGCCTACGGCGAGTTCATCACTCCCCTCTTGCCCCCTAGCGACTGAATTTCCTCCCAATTCTCGCCGCCTAGGTCGGACTCTCCACTCTCGACAGGTCGAAATCGATTCGATTAGACTCAGGTGCCTTTCTGATGCGTGCAATCGCATCATCAATTTCCCTGATGAAAGGCAGACGGCCTGATGCACGTAACGTTGCGACAACTGAGCATCTTTGCCTCCGCGGCCAAGCACGCGAGCCTCACCCGAGCGGCCGAGGAACTACACCTCACGCAACCTGCCATCTCGATGCAGGTGAAGCAGCTGGAAGACTCGGTTGGCATGCCGCTCTTCACGCGTAACGGCAAGCACATCAAGCTCACGGAAGCCGGCGAGGAGATGAATCGCTACGCGCTGGCGATCACCCGCAAGGTGCGCGAGATCGGCCAGGTCATGGACGATCTCAAGGGCCTGCGCCGTGGCACCCTGCGCGTGGGCACGACCACCACCGTCGGCATGTTTGCCACCCGCGCCGTCGCCAGCTTCTACAACCGTTACCCCGGCGTAGCGGTCAACCTGGAGGTCACCAATCGACGCGCTCTGCTGGAGTTGCTGGAAAACCGAGAGATCGACGTCGTGCTCATGGGCTACCCGCCTGAGGACCGCAACCTCGATGCGACGAGCTTTCTCGACAACCCCCTCGCCGTGGTCGCCCCCTACGAGCATCCCTTGCGCGACCGCAAGGCCGTGAACCTGCGCGAGCTCGCCGATGAACCTTTCCTGCTGCGCGAGCCCGGATCCGGCACGCGCACCACCATCGAGGGCCTGATGGAGGCGAAGGACGTAAAGCTCAAGAGCGCGCTCACGATGACCAGCAACGAGGCGATCAAGCAGGCGGTCGAGGCAGGCCTTGGCATCGCCATCGTTTCCGAACACACGATTGGCCTGGAACTCGAGGCCAGTCGCCTGTGCAAATTGCCCGTCCGAGGCTTCCCCGTGTTGCGCAGCTGGTTCGTTGTACACCCGGCGGACACGCGCTTATCCGCGGCGGCATCGGCCTTTAAGGCGATGGTGCTGGAGAATCCCGAGCTCCTGAACTCCCAGTCGAGCCCAATCACGAGGGTGGCAGGCACCGGCTCCCAAGCGCCGAGACTCCCCGCTGGCGAGCCAGAGTCCATCGATGTGCTCAGCACCCCTGCGCCCGCCGCGGCGAGCGCCCGCCCTCGCTAGTGTCCTGAGTTAGAAGTTCGTTAATGAATTCGCGTTACCCGCGTACTTTTCAACGAACTTCTGGGACAGCACACGAGGCCACCTTTCTCAAGGATCTCGTTCGCTGAGCGGACGCGGCGCGCTATCGTCCTCGAGCAGCAACCGCTGCGCCGGCGCCTCCAGATCATCGTACTGGCCACTCGTGAGCGCCCACACTAGCACTGCTATGGCCGCTGCGCCGAGCACTACTGCCAGAGGGATCAGGAGAAAGAGGATGCTCATGATGCGGGCAAGCGCCGTAAGCGCAGTGCATTGCCCACCACCACGAGGGAACTGAGCGACATCCCGATGGCGGCGAGCCACGGTGGCACCAGTCCCATCGCTGCCAGCGGCAAGGCGGTGAGGTTGTAGAGGATCGCCCACCCGAGGTTCTGGCGAATCAACCTCACGGTGCGCCGTGCGTGATCGACGGCCTGGGCCAAGGGCGACAAGGCATCTCCAAGCAGCACCATATCGGCGCTCACCTGTGCCAGATCGGTACCGCTCGCCAAAGCGACGGAAACATCAGCGCCAGCGAGCACGGGCGCATCATTGATGCCATCGCCAACCATCAGGGTTCGCTTACGCGCGTCCTGCAGTCGCTGCACGAGATTCAACTTATCCTGAGGGCTCATTCGGGAGCGGACCTGAGTGACCGCCAGCTGACGCGCGACGCTCTCTACCGCCCCGGCACCATCACCGCTGGCGATCACCGACGTTAGGCCACGCTGGTCAAGCTCTCCCACCAGCGCGGAGGCATCCTCGCGCACGGCATCGACCAGGACGAAGCAAGCGCGCTGCCCCAGCTCATCGCCAAGCCAGATCTCGGTGCCGCCAGGGTGTTGCAGCTCATCGCGCAAGGAAGGTCCGGCCGCACACGACGACAGTGCGGCGATGAAATCGGCCCGACCGATCCGCAGCAGGCAACCGTCGACCCGGGCCTCGATGCCCGCGCCCACCACATTGCGCACGTCCTCGCTCTGGCGCGTATCGCGCCAGGCTCGAAACGGCTCGGCCAAGGGGTGAGCAGAATGCGCCTCCAATGCCGCCGCCAACCCTAGCGCCTCCTCATCGCTCTTAAAGGCCCCGTCCAGACGAACGACCTGCTTCACCGCCGGCGTCGCGCGGGTGAGTGTGCCGGTCTTGTCGAAGATGACCGTATCGACTGTGGCCAGGGTCTCGATGGCGCTTGGACGTGTGACCAGCAGGCCGCGGGAAGCCAATGCCGAGGTGGCCGCGGCCAGCGCCGCAGGCGTGGCCAAGGACAGGGCGCAAGGGCAGGTCACCACGAGCACCGACAGCACGACGGGCAGCACTCGTGCGGAATCGACCTGCCACCAGACGGCGCCGACCAACAGCGCCACGAGGAGCAGCGCGAGCACGAAGTGACGGGCCACCCGATCGGCCAGACTCGCCATCGGCGGACGCTCGGCGTCGGCCTTGTCCATCAGGCGTTCGATACGCGCCAAGGTGGTTTGCTCGCCCATCGCCGTGACTTGTAGATCAATACTTCCGTTAAGCAAGTTCGTACCGCCGAACACGGTGCTATCGAGCCCGCGCATCTGCGGCACGGATTCCCCCGTCAACATGGCCTCGTCCACTTCACCGCCGCCAGCCACCACGGCACCGTCTGCAGGCACCACCTCCCCCGCGCGCACGCGCACCCGATCCCCCGCGCGCAGGGCCGCACGCTCGAGGGGACTCTCGCGTCCATCCGGGTGAATCAACATCGCTGCGTCCGGGAGCAAACGCGCCAGCGCCTCACGACGCTCGCCGGCACGGTGGCGCACGGCCATCTCCGCATAGCGGCCGAGGAGTAGGAGGAAAATCAGCATCACGACCGAATCGAAGTAAGCGTGGGTGGCGCTAGGTACGAGTTCGGCGGGCCCCAACATCACCCATACGCTCCAAGTGAAGGCCAGCCCTATCGCCAAGGCCACGGGCACGTCCATACCCGGGACGCCGCGGCGTAAACCGCGCCAGGCGGCATCGAAGAAGGGTTGCCCCGAGAACAGCACCACGGGCGTTGCGACCAGCAAGCTCACCAACCCGAGCAGGCGATCGATCGCGGGGTCGATGCCCTGAAACGCCCCGAGGTACCGCGCCAAGGAGTACATCATCACCTGCATCATGCCGAGGCCGGCAACGCCCAGGCGGGCCAAGGCTATGCGCCGCTCACGGAGCAGCGGATCGACGCTAGGGGCATCCGGCGCCACGACCGTGGGGGCGAACCCAAGCCCGTCGAGCACGCGCAACAGCTCACCGAGACGAAGCTCCGCCGGGCGTAGGGCGATCACCGCACGGCCCGTCAGGGGGGTCACGACGACGCGCTGGATGCCGAGCAGCGTGCCTAGCCGCTGCTCGATGCGCCACACGCAGGACGCACAGTGCACATCGCGCAGATCGAGGCGAACCTCGTAGACCTCATCGCTGACATTGGCGTAGTAACGCTCGGCCACCTCCGGCCGATCGTACAGCGCGAACTCCTCCCGCAACGGGCGTTTATCGCCAGCCGGGCTGCCCGAGCCCACCGTGTCCTGAACGCTAACCATCGCGGACGTTACTCGGGCGTCGAAGACACGCCGCGTCGCTCCGCCCCGGCGCCTGTCCCGTCCGCCGCTTCGGCCACCGCCGCCTCCGGGTAAGCCGAACGCACCTCACCGTACGGTCGCATGGCGGTCTGCGCCTCGGCCGGCGCGCGCAGCACCACCTCAGGGTTCGTGATCGCGAGCCAGATAGTGAACATGCAGGCCACCACGGTCGTGCCGGGCAAGGCGATTAGAAACCAGGGCCAAAACTGGCGGTACCAAGCCTTCGGCAAGATCTTCGCCTGCGCATTCGCAACCGCTGTACTCGTCATTCCATTCTCCTCGCGACAATCGACTCACCTAACGGCGCTAACGCATCCGCCTGAGCCACCTAGCTAGTGGGCCGCTTGGCAAATGAGGTGACGCTCAGCGAGTAGCACGGGCGCCATCGCGGCGTTGCATCGCTTTCGCTTGCCAATGGCGATGCCATTGGCTGCGCGACGTGCCCTGCTGACGCTGCCCCTACGCGGACTGAGCGTCACCTTACTTACCAAGCGGCCCACTAGGGCTCGGAAGGACCCAAGAAGCGTGTTGTCTCGACGCGGTTGATACGCTGGTCGTCGAGCGCTTCAAAGGACAATTCCAGCGCCACGGACGTTGTGGTGAGGTTAGCTGCGGGCACTTGCAGGCGCATCACCACGGTTTGCACGCCACCCGCAGGGACCTCGATGGGCTCGGCTGGCTGCACTACGCGCGCACCCTCGATACCAAGCGCCTCGATTCGGTACAGGTGTATCTCATTGTCCATGTTCATTAGGCGCAGCTGGTAGACGTTCTCGATCGCCGCCCCCGGCACCTCGCGGTACAGCGCGTTGCGATCGCGCATCACATCGACGATCAGCGGCGTGCGGCCGAGCAAGGACACGAGCACAGCGGTGGTCACGCCCACGATCAAGGCGGCGTAGGCCACCACGCGTGGACGCAGCAGGCGCGCCTTACCCCCGCTCGCCAGCGCCCGGTCCGTGGTGTATCGCACCAATCCGCGCGGGTAGTGCATCTTGTCCATGACCTGATCGCACACATCGATGCAGGCAGCGCAGCCGATACACTCGTACTGCAGCCCGTCACGGATGTCGATCCCCGTGGGGCACACCTGCACGCAGAGCTGGCAATCGATGCAACTGCCTAGGCCCGCTCGAGCAGGATCTTGACCGCGGCGGCGACTGCCGCGCGGCTCGCCTCGCACCTGATCGTAGGAGACGATCAGGGTGTCGCGATCGAACATTGCGCTTTGGAAGCGCGCATAGGGGCACATGTACTTACATACCTGCTCGCGCAGAAATCCCGCATTGCCCCAGGTCGCTAACCCGTAGAGTCCGATCCAAAACCACTCCCAAGGCCCCAGCGCGAAGCTGGTCAAGTTCGCGGCCAGAGAACGCGCCGGCGTGAAGTAGCCGACGAAGGTGAAGCCGGTAAACAGCGCGAGCAGGATCCAAGTCAGATGCTTGGCGCCCTTACGCAGCATCTTGTCCCTGTCCCAGGGCCTGGCATCCAGCTTGCGACGACGGTTCGCCGTGCCTTCGAACACGCGCTCCACCCACATGAACATCTCCGTCCACGCGGTCTGCGGGCAGGCGTAGCCGCACCACAGGCGTCCGGCGACCGCGGTAAAGAAGAACAGCGATAGGGCGGCGATGAGCATCAGCGCCGATAGGTAGATGAAGTCCTGGGGCCAAAAGGTCAGGCCGAACACGTGGAAGCGGCGCGCCGGGAGATCGAACAGCAGAATCTGTTGACCATCGATACTGATCCAGCAGGTCAGGTAGAAGGCCCCGAGCAACACCTGGGCCGATACGGTCCGCAGGCGCGCGAACAGACCGTCCACCTCTCGCGGGTGGATCTTCTCGTGGCGGAAGTACATGTCGCCGCTAGCAGCCGCTTCTGCTTCCAACCGCTCACGGCGCGGGATGTCGCGAAGATCGATAGACACTTCCAGCCCGCCCTCGGTCAACCCTGCCACGCTTGATGATTTGCTCACCTGGGGATGCCTCAGTCTGGGACTCGCCCGGTCGCTTGTTCCCGCGCATCACGTCGAGAACTGCGAATCAGCAGCACGCTTAATCCGCCGGCCACGATGCCGACGCCCCAAAAGAACAAGAACCCGACGCCGTAGCCGGTCGCACGATCGATGTGATCAATCAGCTCACTGGCGTTGGCGAGACGCCCGGGATCGACGATCGCAAAGGCGAGCAAGGACGCGGCACACGCGGCAAGGAAGCTCGCCCAGCCCACCGCAGCCACGTCCGCCATTGCTCGGGTCATACGCGGCGGACGAGTGGGGCGAAGAGCGCCTGGCAGCTGGGAGGGGGGGGCGCCGCCAGACGCCAATCGCTCACTGCGCACCATGGCCTGCGTAGACCGATTGGGTTGCTTGCGCCTGGCCTACGGCGGCACTCAGCTCACCCGCCTTGCCGAGCTGGTAGACGTAAGCGGCCACGAGGCGTACCCGATCCTCGCCGATCAGCGGAGTGTGGGCCGGCATCATGCCGTTACGACCGTTGGTGATCGTCTGCGTAAGTACGCCGCGCGAGCTGCCGTAGAGCCAAGTCTGGTCGCTGAGATTGGGCGCGCCGAACAGCGGGTTGCCCTCTGCCTTTGCACCGTGACACGCCGCGCACATCATGTCGAAGCGCGACTTGCCGGCGACTGCCATCGTCCCCTCGTGATCCAAGCCGCTCAGACTCCTCACGTACTCGACCACTTCAGCCACGCCGTCCTCGCCAAGTGCCGCCCCCAACGCTGGCATGGCGGCACTGCGGCCATGGCTGATGGTCTGCAAGATCGTCTCCGGATCACCCCCCCACTGCCAATCCGCATCGGCCAGGTTAGGGAAGCCACGTGCCCCACGACCGTCTGAGCCATGACAGGTGGTGCAGTTGTTGATGAACACGGCCTCGCCCAGCTTTAGCGCTTTCTCATCACTAGCCAACGTGGCGACATCAACCCCGGCGTACTGGGCGTAGATCGGCCCGTAACGCCCTTCAGCGGCCTGAATCTCCGCTTCCCATTGCCCGTCAGAGCTCCAGCCGAGCAGACCACCGACGCTGCCGAGGGAAGGGAATAGCAAGACGTACACCAGGGTGAAGACGATGGTGATGTGAAACAGGTTCAGCCACCAACGCGGCATGGGGTTGTTCTTCTCGCGCAGGTTCTCATCCCACACGTGGTCCGTGACCTCTCCAGAGGCCACCTCGTCGGGACGGGACTTCGACGTCCACCAGATCAGCCACCAGCACGCGAGCACGTTGACGATAGTGATCGCAGCGACAAACAGGGTCCAGAAGGTCGACATGACTCAGCTCCCCATTAGCCTGGCGCCCGACTCGGGCGCCTTTCGGTCTTCCTCTAGGGGCATGCGGGCGGCATGCTCGAAGTCCGTCTTGCGGGTGAAGAACACCAGCCAGACGATCAGACCTACGAATGCCAGTAGCAGTATCCCAGTGAGCAATCCGCGAAGGGTGCCGATATCCATCAGTGCACCTCCCCGAGGCCAGCCGTGGCCGCCTGTTGCGCCGCCTGCGCCTGGGCTCGCTGGCGCATGAGCACGCCGAGCTGCTGTAGGTAGGCCACTAGGGCGTCCTGCTCGCTCACGCCCTCGAGGGTCGCTGCCGCCCCATCGATCTCCTTGTCGCTATAGGGATGGCCTAGGGTACGCAGGGTGCGCATCTTGCTCGCAACGAAGTCACCGTCCACCTGCTGGCGCGCTAGCCAGGGGTAACCCGGCATGTTTGACTCCGGCACCACATCGCGCGGGTTGTTCAGGTGCACGCGATGCCACTCATCACTGTAACGACCGCCCACCCGCGCCAGGTCCGGACCAGTTCGCTTGGAGCCGAACTGGAAGGGATGGTCGTACACTGCCTCACCGGCTACCGAGTAGGGCCCGTAGCGCTCGGTCTCGCTACGGAAGGGGCGCACCTGCTGGGAGTGGCAAACGTAGCATCCTTCGCGCACGTAGACATCGCGACCGGCGAGGTGCACGGGGCTGTAAGGCCTCAGCCCTTCGATAGGCTGAGTCACCTCCGACTGGGCGAACAGGGGCACGATCTCCACCAGGCCGCCCGCACTGATCACCAGGGCGATGAGTACCGCCATCACCCGGATGTTTCGCTCAACTACTTCGTGACTCATCAGTGTGCTCCTGCCGGCGCCTGCACCATTACGGGGGCAGGCTTCTCTTCACGGATCGTCATCCAGACATTCCAGACCATGATCAGCATGCCGCCGAAGAACAGCGCGCCGCCAAGCAGGCGCAGCGCATAGAACGGATAGGTGGCCTTGAGAGATTCGACGAAGCTCCAGACCAAGTTGCCGTTCTCATCCACCGCGCGCCACATCAGGCCCTGCATGACACCGGCGATCCACATGGCGACGATGTAGAGCACGACGCCGATCGTGGACAGCCAGAAGTGCACGTCGATGGCCTTCAGGCTGTACATCTGCGTGCGATTGAACAGGCGAGGAATCAGGTGGTAGAGCGCACCGATGGTCATCATGGCTACCCAACCTAGGGCGCCGGAGTGCACGTGACCGATGGTCCAGTCCGTGTAGTGTGAGAGCGCGTTCACCGTCTTGATGGCCATCATCGGGCCCTCGAAGGTGGACATGCCGTAGAAGGAGAGCGAGACGATCATGAACTTGATGATCGGGTCCGTGCGCAGCTTCTCCCAGGCGCCGGACAGGGTCATGATACCGTTGATCATGCCGCCCCATGACGGCGCTAACAGCAGCAGCGAGAACACCATGCCTAAGGACTGAGCCCAGTCCGGCAGCGAGGTGTAATGCAAATGGTGGGGGCCTGCCCACATGTAGATCGAGATGAGGGCCCAAAAGTGCACGATCGACAGGCGGTAGGAGTACACCGGCCGCTCGGCTTGCTTAGGAACGAAGTAGTACATCATGCCGAGGAAGCCGGCGGTCAGGAAGAAGCCTACCGCGTTGTGGCCATACCACCACTGCACCATGGCATCGACCACGCCCGAGTAGATCACGTAGGACTTGGTCCAGCTCACGGGCAGGGCGAGGTTGTTGAAAATGTGCAGCACGGCCACGGTGATGATGAAGGCACCGTAAAACCAGTTGGCCACGTAGATGTGTTTGACCCGCCGCTTGGCAATCGTGCCAAAGAAGACCACCGCAAAGCACACCCATACCAAAGCGATCAGCAGGTCGATCGGCCATTCGAGCTCGGCGTACTCCTTACTCTGGGTAATGCCCAAGGGCAGGGTGATTGCTGCGGCCACGATGACGGCCTGCCAGCCCCAAAAGGTAAGCTCCGCCAAGCGGCCGCCGAACAGCCTCGCGTGGCATGTGCGCTGCACGACGTAGTAGGCGGTAGCGAACAGTGCCGAACCGCCGAAGGCGAAAATCACCGCGTTCGTGTGCAGCGGACGCAAACGGCCAAAACTCAGGTACTGAAGATCGAAGTTCAGGGCAGGCCAGTACATCTGAGCGGCGATGAAGACACCCACCGCCATGCCTACAACCCCCCAGGCAACCGTCATCAACGCGAACTGACGCACGACGCGGTCATTATAGGTATCCACTGCACTGCTCATCGGTGAGCTCCGCTTGCCAATAGTGGTGTGGTGCACCCGGGCCATCTGGACAAAGGGCCGGGAACACTGACAGAGATTCTGACTTGCGGGGCAGACACCTGGCAGTAGCACTAGCCCCAAAACGGCTAGCGGAAACTACCTATTCGGTAGGTAAGGCACGATACTTGGAAAGAGTCGAAGTGCGGCGCGAGCCCGATCGAGGTGAGCGCGAAGGCCCGCGTGAGCCGCGCAAGACGCGGGCGGTGTGAGCAGATTGGCGCCGCTAGTGGGCCGCTTCCACTACCATGCGCACTAGGTGCGCCAAGGAGGTTGCCCGCATTTTCTCCATTACCCGAGCACGATGGATTTCCACCGTGCGCTGACTCACGTCGAGCTCGTAGGCGATCACCTTGTTCGCCTTACCGGCGACGACGAGATCGAGCACCTCGCGCTCTCGGGCCGTGAGTTGCGTTAGACGCGCTGCCGTCGCCTGGTGCTGGGCTAGGAGCTCACGGTTCTCCGCATCCTTGCGCAAAGCCTCGTTGATACGATCGAGCAAATCCTGATCGCGCAGGGGCTTCTGTAGGAAGTCGACCGCGCCGCCGCGCATGGCCTGCACGGCCATGGGCACATCGCCATGGCCAGTCATGAAGATGATCGGCAGGATAGCCCGCCGCTCGACCAACACTTCCTGTAAGTCGAGGCCGCTCATCTGCGGCATTCGAATATCGAGCACCAGGCACCCGGGACCGTCGTCGTAGGCCTCCAGGAACTGTGGCGCACTCTCAAAGCCCTTCACCCGATAGCCCATCGAGCGGATGAGCATAGTCAAGGAGTCTCTTACAGGCGCATCGTCGTCGACCACATAGACACATGGGCCGTCCACAAGCTCCTGGTCGTCACTTATCTGGCGCATGTCCGCACTCATTTGTCCTTCTCGCCATCTTCCGCGACGGCCGGCAAGATGAAGCTCACCGTCGCCCCGCAACCAGAGATGTTGTTCGCAAACCGCAATGCACCCCCGTGGGCGCGAATGATCGACTGGGAGATCGCCAGGCCCAGTCCCGTGCCCTCTTGCTTGGTCGTAAAGAACGGCGTGCAGAGCTGCTCCAGGGCATCCTCTGGCAGGCCCGAGCCGGCGTCGACGACCAACACCTGCACGTCACGGCTCTCCGTCAAGCACGTGCGAATCTCGATCTCCGCGCCAGGAGCGGCGCAGGGCATGGCGTCGATCGCGTTGCGCACGAGGTTTAGCAGCACCTGCTGAATCTGCACGTGATCTACGTTGACCAGTGGCAGGGGGGTTAGCAGGTTCAGTCGCAGGGCGATGTCGGCGGCGCGCGCGTCCGGTTCGGCGAGCGTGATTAGCTCACGCACCAGCTGGTTGCAGTCGGTCTCGGCCCGCTTGGTCTCGCCGTGACGAACCATCTCGCGCATGCGCGCGATCACATCGCCCGCACGCAAAGCCTGCACTGTGATGTTCTCCAACGCCTGCCCCAGATCCGAACCATCCACGCTCGGCATGCGCTTAGCGGCCTGCGAATACGCAGCGATCGCCGTCAGTGGCTGGTTGAGCTCGTGGGCGAGCCCCGAGGCCATCTCGCCTAGCGTGCTTAGGCGCCCCACGTGAGTGAGGCGCTCGCGGGCCTGCCGAGCCTCTTCCTCCGCGCGCCTCGCGTCCGTGATGTCGTGCAGGGCACCGGTTAGGCGCAGCCCCTTGGGCGTGCCTGGCATGGGGCTAACCGTCGCCATCACCCGCACCGAGCGCACCTCGCCGCTCGGGCGCTCGATGCGGTACTCGATATCTGCGTATTGGCGGCCAGCCGCTGCCACCTTCAGGGCCTTGTCTAGGCGATCGACATCATCGGGGTGGACGAGCTCACGGAACATCAGCTCGGCGACGCCATCGCCGAGAGAGACGGGTAAGCCTAGGATCTTCAGTAGCTGGGTAGAGCGAATCTGATCGCCACGGGTTGGCAGCGCCACATCGAAGGTGCCGATGCGGGCAATCTCCTGCGCCGAGCGCAGGGCAGCTTCGCTACGCCTTAGCGCACGCGCAGCAGCTTGCTGTTCGCTTAGGTCGTGGATGATGCCGACGTAACGAGTACCGTCGGGCATGACGGCCTTGCCCACCGATAGTTTCACGGGGAACGTATGTCCGTCCCGCCGACGTGCCTTGACCTCGCGACCGGTCCCGATGATACGGGCCTCGCCGGTGGTCTCGTAGTTGCTCATGTAGTCATCGTGACGGCTCGCATCGTGGCTTGCCATCAGCACCGACACGTTGCGCCCGGCCACCTCATCCTGGCTATAGCCAAACATGCGCGTGGCCGCAGGATTGAATTCCTCGATGTTGCCAGCCGAGTCGATCACTACGATCGCATCAACGGCTGCCTCAAGGCATGCCCTGAATTTGAAGTCGTCCGCCGCAGCGGCCACTACGCGCGATGGCGGCGGATGGATGCTACTCGTACTAGACAAAGCGAGTGCCCCGCGTCCTATTTCTGCTGTTGCACCAGATTATCGGTCCCCGCCGCGCCTAGCGTCCCTAGGTATTTTCCGCTGTGGGACGGGGGTCGGACGCAGCGCCGAGGGGCTTTGTTGGCACCGCAACACAAGCCCCTCGTTAGCTCATAAGTTATTGTTTTTGCATCTCCAACTCGATAATAACGGTCATCGCATCAGCGACTGCAGGAGCGTACTTACCCAAATCGAAGTCAGAGCGATTGACGACGGCACGCAGCGACACCCCAACCGTCGGCTTCTTGTTGAACGGGTGCAGATCTGCCTTGTTCACCCGCCCGCCGACCAACACTTCCTTGGTAATGCCCTTAATCGTCAGATCGCCGACCACGTTGATCGCCGCCGGGCTAGTCGGCTGCTGCTCGATGCGCTTGGCGACGAAGGTGATCTGTGGGTGCTCGGCCGTCTGGAAGAAGTCCTCGCCCTGCAGATGCTCGTTGAAACGCTCCACGCCGCTGTTGATGCTGGCCGCATCGATGGTGACTTGCAGCGTACTGTTCGTGAAGTCCTCCGTGTCGAGCTCGAGAGCCACATTGAAATCGTCCACCCGCAACATCGGGTTGGAGAACCCCAGGTGCGTGTAGGTGAAGTGAATGTAGCCGTGAGCCGGGTCGACCGCGTAGGTGCCCGCTGGCACCGCGGAGAGATCCAGAGCAAAACCGTTGCTGGCGCACAAGAACAGGGCGGTACTGGCGGCAAGCGCACGCAGTGAAGCGCGGGGATTGATCATCGTCGGGTCCTCCTGATTTCGGATGAAGGTGTAGGGTGGGGCGGCGCGCGCGTCCACGGAAGATGCAGTGGAGCGGGATCGTCACCAGCTGATCCGTGCGCTCACCAGCTTCGCAAGATAGCATCTGCGCGCGCGAAGCGTTAGCCGCTCCGCGCCTTGGACTCACCCCAACGCGACAAGCAAATGAGCAATCTTTTCAGTGCCTTCCGTAGTGTCTGGGCAAATCGTGGTGGCGAGACGTTGCTGACCACAGAGGACGCAACGCTGTGTTTCGCCGACATCGACAATCGCGCGGCGGCCCTGGCTGGAGCCCTGGTGCGCCTCGCCGAGCCAGCACCGGGCGAGGTGCTAATGGCCGTGGTGGAGAAGTCCGTCGACGCCCTGGCCCTGTACCTCGCCTGCCTGCGCTTAGGCGTGGTGTTCCTCCCGGCCAACCCTGCCTACACGGCTCGCGAGCTCGCCCACCTCGCCAGCGACAGCCAACCGGCAGTCCTGGTCTGCGACCCCAAGGGCGTAGCCGTGGGCGAGCGGTTGCAGGCCAGCACCGAATCGCTGCGCCTTGTGGCCAGCCTCGGAACGGACGGGTCGGGCACACTGGCTCGAGCAGCGCAGGACGCTAGCCCGGTCAACCGCATCGCGCCCTGCGCGGGCGCTGCGACGGCCGCGCTCCTCTACACATCGGGCACCACGGGTGCCCCCAAGGGCGTGCCGCTCAGCCACGACAACCTGCTGAGCAATGCGCGCGCGCTGGTCGCTGCATGGTCCTTCAGTCACCGAGACGAGCTGGTCCACGCCCTGCCCATATTCCACGTCCACGGGCTCTTCGTAGCGCTGCACTGTGCCCTACTGGGGGGCGCTCGCGTGCGCTACCTAAGGAGCTTCGACGCTGAAAGGGTACGCGACGCCCTGGCCCAGGCGACCGTGCTCATGGGCGTTCCCACCTACTACGCACGCCTGCTCAAGATGGAGAGCTTCACCCGCGCGCATTGCGCCAAGGTACGCCTGTTCATCAGCGGCTCAGCACCACTTACCCCGAAGCTATTTCACGCCTTCGAGGCACGCACGGGCCATCGGATTCTCGAGCGCTACGGCATGACCGAAACGGGCATGCTGGCGAGCAACCCCCTGCACGGCGAGCGCCGGGCAGGCAGCGTCGGCTACGCCCTGCCCGGCGTGCGTATACGGATCACGGACGAGACCGGCCAGACGCTTCCAAGCGACGTCCCTGGCATGGTCGAGGTGCGCGGGCCGGGCGTGTTCGCAGGCTACCGAAATCGCCCGGACGTGAACGCCCGCGAGTTGACCGCTGACGGCTGGTTCCGCACGGGCGATGTGGGCGCACTCGCCGCAGACGGTCGCTTGACCCTAGCCGGGCGTGCTCGCGACCTGATCATCAGCGGTGGCTACAACATCTACCCGGCCGAGCTGGAGGCCTGTCTGGACGCGCTCGAGGGCGTCCAGGAGTCAGCGGTGATCGGAGTACCCCACGAAGATCTAGGCGAAGCGGTGGTGGCCGTGATAGTGCCGAGCGCGCCAGCGGCGCCGCCGACACCGCAGGCCCTAAAGACCGTGCTGAGCGACCGCCTCGCCAGATACAAGCAACCTCGCCACATCGAAATCGTCGACGCCTTACCACGTAACACGATGGGAAAGGTGCGTAAGCAAGTTTTGCGGGACACGTTGGCCAATCACTTCGCGGGCAGAAGAACCTGAGCACCCCGGGGCCAGGGACGCCGCAGGGACGTTGGCTCATGGTGGCCTGCGCGACCTACGCGATCATCTTGGTGCTCGTCGCTATCGCGGTCACAGTAGAGCTCGCGCCCGCCACGCCCCTCGACCGGTTCCTCCGCCATGGGTGGGCGGCGGGCGGACTCGGTGCGATCTACGCAGGGGTAGCGACGGGTGCGGTGCCCGCACCCTACCGCTTGACGTTTCCAGCCATCGCAGCGCTGCTCAATCTGCTTTCCATTCAGACGGCCGTGCCCCTCGCCTCTGCTGGGGTACTGATCGGTTTGCCCTTCGCGGCGAGCCTCACCGCCGCCTCTGCCGCTTGGGCGGCACTGTTCGCGTGGGTCACCTGCGCCTGGCTGCGATGGCCGGTCAGCGGCTTGCGCCTGATCGTCGGCGCGGCAATCGGCGGGGCCGGCGCCTTCGGCGCGTTCGCGTGGCTGCGGGAGCTCACCTCTGCCTACGCCCCGCTCACCGCTCAGCTCGCGATCTACTGGGGCCTTTGGATGACGCTCACCACTGCACCACTCGCCCTAGCACTGCGCTCGAGGGGTGACCAGCTCAGCCCAGCACCTTGAGCACCAGTTCGATCTCTACCCGTACCTCGTCGGCAACTTCGCTGGTGTCGCGCCACTCACCCTGGCCAACGCCGAAGTCCAAACGGTTCAGCAGCACGCTGCCCGTGAGCTTGGCGCGCGCGCCGCTCGACGGATCGAAATTGAAGCGCATGGTGACCTCGCGGGTCTCGCCGCGCAGGGTCAGGTTGGCGCGGGCGCGGTAGCCACCGTCGTCATCGGCTTCGATGGCCACCGTCTCGAAGGTGGCCGTGGGAAACTTGCGCGAGTAGAAAAAATCGCGCGATTGCAGATACTCGTCTCGATCGCGGCTGCGACTGTCGGCGGAGCGCACGTCCACCTCGGACGCGATGCGTCCGGCCTCGGGTGCCGCAGGATCGAAGGCGACCTCGGCGCTAAAGGTCTTGAAGCGCCCCGTGAAGGCCGCACCCTGCTGCTCGCCGACAAAGCGCAGCTCACTGCCCTTTGCCACGAGCTCGTAGCTCACGGGCTGCGCGCACGCAGCGGACGACGTGAACATGGCGAGAACCGTTAGCACCCCAAACAGGCACTCAAGTAAAGCTAATACGGTGTAGCGTCTACGGACCAAAACGTCATGACCTCAATTTGATGAAGGGGAGCATGCTGAGCAGCACGTTGTCGCGGCGAACCCAGTGGTGGAATGCCGCTGCGAACAGATGCGCTCCCAGTAGAAGGAAAAGCGCGTAAGCCAGCAGGCGATGGGCCCATTCGAACACGACCTCGAGCGTCTCACTCGGCGGCACGAGGTCGGGCAGGGTAAACCAGCCGAAGTAGCTCACACTGAACGCGGCGGCCGAAGAGTAGCACCACCCGGCGAGGGGCATCGCCAGCGTGACCACGTAGAGCGCCACGTGCGCGCCGTGCGCCAGCAGACGCTCACGCGCCGACATGCTCGAGGGCAGCGCCGGGGGCGGCGTAATCGATCGCCACACCAAACGCAGGGCCGAGGCGATGAACACGGTCATGCCAAGCGATTTGTGGAGCGCGTATGCGGAGAACTTATCCGGCCCGAGACTCATGGCCATCATTTGGTAGGCCAAGGGGATCTGCAGCAAGATCAGCGCGGCAACGCCCCAATGGAATAGGCGAGATATAGCATGAAACTTCGATCGCGGTTCGGCATCACGGCCGCTCATTCGGTACTCCTCCTCACACAGGCAGCCCCGCAGCGTGCTGCCACGAGCGCCGCAGTGTACACAAGCGCCACGCCCGCGCCTGCCCACCGTGGGCTTGGCGGATGTGCGCTCGCCGCGCTGCTGGTCGCCGGATGCGTCGGCACGGTAGACCAGGGCCCATCGCTCGACGGGGCACCCGTCGCAAAGGCTCGCCAGGCCCCCTCGAGCGGCGCTGAGCGCTTCAACGTGGTCCCTGGGGAATCCGATGTGGAAATCCACGTCTTTCGAGACGGGCGTTTAGCCCGCCTAGGCCACAACCATGTCATCGCTTCCACCGCCGTCGAAGGAGAACTCTGGCTGGCCGAACCCATCGAGGCGTCAGTCGTAGAGCTCGTCATCCAAAAGGACTCACTCGTGGTGGACGACCCCGACCGTCGACTCGCCGCTGGGGGAGAGTTCGCCACGGAGCCCACGGCCGATGCGATCGCTGGCACGCAGGAGAACATGCTCGGCCCCGATCTACTCGACGCCGCCCGCTTCCCGGCGATCACGGTGCGCACGGTGGACCTGCAGGGCGAGTGGCCGGACTTTACGCTGCAAGCACAAGTCGTTGTGGGCGACATCCCTCGTCCGCTCAGCCTGCCCCTGAAGGTGCACCGAGACGGGGCAAAGCTGGTGGCGCAAGGCGATCTCACCGTTTCCCATGAACAGTTGGGCCTCGCGCCCTTCAGCGTAATGCTTGGCGCGCTACGCGTTCGCGAAGAGCTGCACATGTACTATTCGATCGTGGCAGCACCCAGCGACGGCTGAGCACCGAAACCGCAACAAGAAACGCATCGAAGTAGGACGGAATACGACCGACACGCTCGCGCAGGGCGCAAGCTTGTTACGTCGCCCAGTAGCTGTCCGTACATCTTCCGGAGCAGATGCGATTGAACACATGTGCTTGCTTATGCGTTTGTTCGCAAGCGCTAGGACTGCTAATCTTTGCTTTTCCAACTATTCCCCTAATTCGAAGAACGCATGCCCAAAAAGAACTCCCGCCGCCAGCAGTCGCTGGTGGGCGACGAAGCCTACAATCTCGAGCGCTTGACGGCTTACCGATACGCGATACTTTACAAACTGATGAGCCGATACTCGGCCAGCTTTTTGAGTGATCGATTCAACCTGAGCATGGCCGAGTGGCGCATTCTCGGGCAGCTCGCCTACAACGGCAGCAGCACGGTTGCAGAGCTCGCTCAGCGAACGCTCACGGACAAAGCGCAGATCTCTCGTTCCGTGCAGGCGCTCGCTGACCGAGGCCTGGTGCTGCGCGAAGCCCACGAATCGGACGCGCGCCGCGTGGTGCTCACCCTGTCCAAACGTGGCGTCGACCACGTGAAGAAGGTCTATCCTCATCGCGACGGCTTCAACGATGAGCTGATGGCTCAGCTCTCTCAGCAAGAGCGCAAGAGCCTGAACAGCGCCATCGACAAGCTGCGCCGCTACCTGGAGCACGAGCTCGGCGACGAGCAGTAGTCGAGCGCTCACGCCGCACTCCATCCGCTAGACGCCCGCCGGGCCGCGCATTTGCGCGGCCCGTTCGTGCTGGCAACCCTGCGGCGCTCCGGCTACCCTCGCGGCAACGTTCCGAAACCGCGAGATCTCCAAGACTATGGCCCGCCCTCCCCGTCTGTTTGATTACCAACACGATGGCTTGACGATGGACGCGCATCTCGTCTCGCCCTCAGACACCCGCACGCCGCGTCCCGCGGTGCTTATCGCCCACGCCTGGGGTGGGCGCAGTGAGTTTGAAGAGGAGCGCGCCCAAGCCATCGCCGAGCTCGGCTACGTGGGCATCGCAATCGATGTCTATGGCAAGGGCACGCGCGGTAGCAATGCCGACGAGAACGCGGCGCTCATGCAGCCGCTCCTCGACAATCGCCAGCGGCTGCAAGCCCGTCTACACGCGGCCTTGGCGGCGGCGCGAAACGAGGAGGAGGTGGATGAGGGTCGCATAGCTGCGATCGGATACTGCTTCGGCGGGCTATGCGTTCTCGATCTAGCGCGCTCGGGAGCGGACCTGGCGGGCGTGGTCAGCCTGCATGGCCTGTTCCACCCGCCTGGGCAGCTAGGTCTGCCGCCGAAGATCACCGCCAAGATTCTTGTGCTCCATGGCTACGATGATCCTATGGCGCCGCCGGAGGTGATGGTCGGACTGGCCGGAGAGCTCACGCAAGCAAAGGCGGACTGGCAGATCCACGCGTACGGCCACACCTTGCACAGCTTTAGCAAGCCCGGCGCCAACGACCCGACCGCCGGCATCGCCTACAGCGCGGACGCTGAACGCCGCTCGTGGGACAGTCTCCAGTCGTTCCTCGGGGAGCTCTTTCCTTGAGTCACTACCGCTCGAGCTTCCTGCAGGTGCTTGAAGCACGTGGTCTGATCCACCAGCTCAGCGCACCCGCGGCCCTGGACGAGGCACTCGGCGCACCTGGCGAGCGCGTGGTCAGCGCCTACATCGGCTTTGACTGCACAGCACCGAGCCTGCATGCCGGCAGCCTGGTACAGATCATGCTGCTGCGTTGGCTACAGCGCTGCGGACACCGACCGATCGTCCTCATGGGCGGCGGCACGACGCGCGTCGGTGATCCGTCGGGCAAGGACGAGGCACGTAAGCTGCTCGACGAAGAGCAGATCGCAGCCAACCTGGCGGGCATTCGCGAGGTATTCGCTCGCTACCTCACCTTCGGCGATGGCCCCACTGACGCGGTGATGGTGAACAACGCCGACTGGCTGCTCGACCTCGACTACATCGACTTCCTACGCGACTACGGGCGCCACTTCTCCGTAAACCGCATGTTGACGATGGACTCGGTGAAGCTGCGTCTGTCGCGCGAGGAGAGCTCCCTCTCCTTCCTAGAATTCAATTACATGATTTTGCAAGCTTACGACTTCGTGGAGTTGCACCGCCGCTACGATGTGTCCCTGCAGATGGGCGGCTCTGACCAGTGGGGCAACATCGTGACGGGGATCGATCTGGGGCGCCGAGTTCAGGGCGCCCAGCTTTACGCGCTGACCACGCCGCTGCTCACCACCGCCTCCGGCGCGAAGATGGGGAAGACGGCGAGCGGCGCGGTCTGGCTAAACCCACAAATGCTCTCGCCGTATGAGTTCTGGCAGTACTGGCGCAACACCGAGGATGCCGACGTCGGCCGCTTCCTCCGCCTGTTTACGGAGCTATCCATCGAAGAGATCGAGCACCTGTCCGCTCTCCAAGGCGCCCAAATCAATGAAGCGAAGAAGCGCCTAGCGACGGAGATCACCGCGCTTGCCCACGGCCCGGAGGCGGCACGCCAGGCCGCGCAAACAGCAGCGCAGGCCTTCGAGCAAGGTAGCGCTGCCCAAGGCCTTCCCACCGTAGTCGTGGAGCTCGCCCAACTGGAGGGAGATGGCCTTGGCATCCTCGATGCGCTGCGCCAGGCGGGCCTCGCCAACTCGAACAGCGAAGCGCGACGCCTAGTCACCGGTAGAGCGATCAAGGTCAACGATGAGCCTATCGCCGATCCCACCGCCCGCCTGGACACGAGCCGCCTGGATAGCAACGGGGTGATCAAACTGAGTGCAGGTCGCAAGCGCCACGCGCTGTTGAAGCCGCAGTAGGACGATGCGCTTACGCTTTCGCCTGCGCTACGCCGCCCTCGGTCTGATCCTGTTACCGTGCCTGCTCGCTGCGGGCGTGCTCTGGATGGCAGGCGGCCTACAGGCGGCCCAGAGCTTCGAAGCACCAACCGCACAGCTCGGGGACCTAGCGCCCGAGGCGTCCAGTTCGCCACAAACACTGCGCCTGCTGATCTGGAATATCGCCTGGGGCTACGGCGAGGGGTCGACGGGCGCCGGATCAAAGAGGGCGCAGTCGCACTTCGAGCAGACGATGGCCGCGATGGGGGCCGTGGTGCGCGACGCTGGCGCCGACATCGTGTTACTGCAGGAGGTCGACTTCGACGCCACGCGCAGCTATCACCAGGACCAGGCGCAGGCTATCGCCCTTGCCGCCGGTTTGCCGTACGTAGCGCGCGGGGTGAGCTGGCGCGCCAACTGGGTGCCCTTTCCCTACTGGCCGCCCGCCGATCACTTCGGTCGCATGTCCTCCGGTGGTGCCATCCTCAGCCGCTTCGCCTTAAGCGAGCATCGCATGGAGCTTTTTCCGAAGCCGGAAAGAAACCCTCTGCACTACAACTTGTTCTACCTGTTCCGCTACGCCCAGCAGGTCACTGCGGCCACACCCTTCGGCGAGGTGCAACTGGTGAACTTGCACCTCGAGGCCTACGACGGAGTCAATCGCGTGCGGCAGGCCAAGATGCTGGCCGACCGTCTGCGCGGCGAACTGCCAGCGCTCACGGTGCTAGCAGGCGACTTAAACGCCATACCGCCGGAGGCGCCCGTACAAGCAGGCTTCGTCGACGCACCGGACACGAGTTTCCTCGGCGATGAAACCTTGCAAATGCTGCGCAGTATCGGCGGGCTTCGTGACGTCGTCGCCGCGCGGGACTATCGCATCAACCCGAGTGCCTACTACACCTTCCCCGCCAGCGATCCCTCCCGCACGCTCGATCACGCACTGGTCGGCGCTGGCTTCGAGGTGCGCGAGGCGCGCGTCTATCAAAAAGCCGGTCAGCTGAGTGACCATCTGCCGCTGCTGGTCACGCTCGCCCCAGCAGGTTCACGCTGAACGGCGGGTTGGTCGGAAGCGCAACGACAGGCAGCTCAGTCCGCCATCCACCTTCTCGAACTCGCTCATGGCGAGGGTGATAATGGGCAGCGTCAAGGCATCTCGGACCCGCGCAAGCGTGCGCGCAAACCCCTCCGCCACCAGCAGAGTCTCGTTGACCCACAAGGCGTTGGCCGCGTACATCTCCTCCTCCGGCACCAGTACCCGCGTGAACGGCGCGAAGGCCGGATGCGAGGCAAGTGCCTCGGTGATCAGCAGGTGTCCATGCTCGAGGTAACTTACACTGCTCTTTAGGTGGAGCCCGTCCGCCAGCGCAACCGTGCTCGCCTCGTAGCCCCAACGATTGAGTATCGCCCCAAGCTGCCGCGCGCCTTCGCCATTCGTGCGCCCCGAGAGGCCAATGTAGTAGTGATCACGCACCATCATCACATCGCCGGCATCCAGGGTACCGGGCGCCTCGATGGCGTAGATCTCATCGAAGTAACCCTCGATCGCGGACCTATTCAGGGCGGCCTCCGAGCGCCGCGATGGCGCTCCCGGCCGCGTGGTCACGGCGCCGCGCGGGGTGAGCAGCGCCGTATCCTCAACGAAAGGACTGTCCGGAAACTCCGGCGCGGGCCCCAAGCTACGTACCTCCACCCCACAGCGTGCCAGGGCGTCTACGTACGCTTGATGCTGACGGGCGGCCAGGGCGGGATCGGGCTCTCCCAAGGCCGAACTCGTCGTAAGCGCCTGCGTCAGGCTGGCATTCGGCGGGCGAACGATCGCGTGCGTGAACATGCAGTGGTGACCTTCGGAGCGAAATCCGATTAGCCTAGCGCAAGTGTGGCTCGCATCGAGAGCCCCAGGGGCACGACCAACGTCGGAGCCATCCGCGCACGGCAACCACCCGAGGGAGATGTGCATGAACGAGCGCGAGCTGGAGAGTAGGCTCGACGCCCTAGAGAGCCGGCAGGCCTTCCAGGATGATGCCCAGAACAGTCTGAGCGATGTGCTCACCCGGCAGGGGCAGGACATCGCTGCCCTACGCCAGCAGATCGACCACTTGGCCACTCGCCTGCAAGAAGCCCTGGCAGCGAGCGCCGCGCCTGCGCAAGACGACGACGTGCCTCCCCCGCACTACTGAGCGCCGTCCGCCCCCGCGCTCAGCCAGCCTGC
This sequence comes from Pseudomonadota bacterium, assembly GCA_039193195.1. Classification (NCBI taxonomy): domain Bacteria; kingdom Pseudomonadati; phylum Pseudomonadota; species Pseudomonadota bacterium. The sequence continues at coordinate 37,118 of JBCCWS010000010.1, read as the reverse complement.
GCATTGCGCCAGCGCGAAGCTCTCAGTCGGTAGACACAGTGCTCGCGCAAGGGGCTGCCTGCGGGGATCGCCGGATGCTCGAAGGTCTGTCTGTCGCGCGCCATTCCCAGGCGCTCCATCACCGCTTGAGAGCGCTTGTTACCGAGCGTCGTCCAAGCCAGGATCTCCTCCAGCGCCAACTCCTCGAAACCGAAACGCAGCGCGCCTTGCGCAGCCTCGGTGGCAAAGCCCTGCCCCCAGTGCGCCGGCAGCAGGCGCCAGCCGATCTCGATACAGGGGTCGTAGGGCGTGCGGTGTCGCGGCGGGGTGATACCAACAAAGCCAACGAGTTCGCCCGTGTCGACGCGCTCGGTGGCCCAGAGCCCCCAGCCGCGTGCAGCGATGCCATCGAACAGGCGCTGCCACACGGCGCGACTCTGTTCGGGGGTGAGGGTGGAGGGGTAGTGGGCCATCACCTGTTGGTTCTCACCCATCGCGATCACCACGGCGCGATCCTCTTCTCGCCACTGGCGCATGAGCAGACGCGGAGTGCGCAGGACGATGGGCGTGGGACTCATGATCGGTATGCCGTGGTGTCGTTCACTTTGGCATAGTAGCCGTCGTGATCGCCCCTGAGGAGCCTCAACCTATGAGCACGTCATCGATCAGCCCCCAAGCCATCGCGGCAGAACTTGAAGACACCTGGTCGCCGCGAGTTGTCGCCGCCTTCGATGAGCACTACGTGAAGGTAGCGCGCTTGCATGGCACCTTCACCTGGCACTGCCACGAGGACGAAGACGAGCTGTTCTACGTCTTGAGCGGGTGCCTGACGATCGAGCTGGAGGATCGGACGGTGGTACTGAAGCCAGGCGATCTCTACGTGGTCCCGCGCGGGGTCATGCACAACCCCATCGCCGAAGAGGAATGCCAAGTGATGTTGATCGAGCGGCGCTCAACCCTGCACACGGGCGGTAAGGTCACGGCGCAGACTCGCTCGCTCGAGGAGCAGCTTCCCTGAGCTCAGGTATCGTCCGGGCGCAGGAGCTCCATCGGTGTCAAGCACTCGGACGGCCCCGTTCCCCAACCCCGTGCGCCGTCGACGTAGGCTTGGTGTTCCCCCACCTGTCGCATGTGGGACATGAAGTCGAGAAAGAAGTCTCGATCCCAGAGCAAGCGGGCGGTGAAGACATCGTTAGTTGCCGCGAGACTGCTGTCCCCGTGAAGGGCGAGACGCTCATCGTTGGCGCGTTTGCCGCGTGCGCGAACAGCTTCCACGGCCTGCTCATCGCCCAAGCGCTTCGCTGCCACCGCAAGCACTGCGCGACCGAGCGACTGGGTCCACATGGTCCCCCCCTCTACCTCCAGACGCTGCCCGAAGCCAAAGCACGCGTGATCCAGGCGCGGCGACTCGATCATGCGGCAGGCCTCGATGACTCTGACCGGCGATGGCAGATCCTCCAAAGCGAATCCGAAGCCCGCGACAGAGCGCATGGGAAAGCTGATCCCGGCGGCGCCCATCACCCGCTCCATCAGCAGCGCGCGGTCGATGTAGTAGTCACGAAAGGCCGGCGCCTGTGCCGCCCGCTCCATCGCCTCCACCACGCACGGCGCTTCTTCGCGTTTGGCACAGCTCATGCCGATCAGCGCCCAGCTCAGGCCGTTGTCACCATCGAACTCCGCAAGGCGGCGCTCCGCATCAGGTAAATCGCAATCGGGCAGCGATGGATGCTGTGTACACAGATTCAGGAGCGAGGACAGGTACATGGGGTTGGTCGTGTCGACCGCGAGCGCCTTGCCCAAACGCTCAATCCGCTCGCTCGGCGCCATGTGGTCGGGTCGATGCCCAAACCCACCTCCGGCCACGTACAGCGCCTCCGGATCAGTGCTGCCCTCAAGCTGATCAGGCCAGCGATCGAGATCACCCATCAGCGTGTCCTGAGTGGCGAGAAAGAACGATAGGCTTCGCCCTATCGCATCACGCAAGCGCGCCTGAATCCCCCTAGCGCGAGTGCAGTCCGCCGCCTCTGGGGCCAGGGACACACCGACCGCCTGGGACGCGCCCTCAGCGGCTTCCGGTTCCTGCCTCATGATCGAGGCCACCGGCACCGTGGGCTGTACGCTGAGCCCATCGCCCACACTCCCAAACCAGCCGATGAGCCCTAGCAGCAGCACCAGCAACACGACGATCGACAAGACGAACTTCCGCAACGCACACAACCCAATCAGGCACAGCAAGACCTTTAGCTTACTCTGGAGGACCAGACCTTTCGATACGTCATCGGCTCGCGACGCGACTGCCTAGTGGACTTGACGCGGCCGAAGGCCTCACGCTTAGGACCCACGCCACCTTTCGATCGCCATCGACACGGAGAGAACGCTTGAGCGCTCGAGGCAATTCGCGATGCCACCACGCCGGGTCGACGACGGCCGCCGTGTTGGCGACCTTGCTCCTGAGCGGCGCGGCCTGCGCAGGCGACGAATCGCCCGCCTGGCGCTGGCAGAACGTGGCGCGAGTAATCGCCTTCGGCGACGTACACGGCGACTACGATGCCCTGCGTACGCTGCTCGCCTTTGCGGAGATCATCGACGGAGACGATCACTGGATCGGCGGTGATACGCACCTGGTGAGCCTTGGCGACCTCCTCGATCGCGGCCCCGACTCGCGACGGGTAATGGACCTGCTAATGCGCCTGGAGGGCGAAGCGGGCGCCGCTGGTGGCCACGTGCATGTGCTGATAGGCAACCACGAGCAGATGAATCTAACGGGCGACCTGCGCTACGTGGCCAAGGAAGAGTATGCGGCCTTTGCGGGGCCTGAGGACGAGGCCCTTCGCGAGGCCGCCCTGAAGCGCACCCGCGGCGCCAAGCACGACGAGGCGGTCATCCGCAAACGTCCTGCAGGTTTCTTCGCCCACCGCGCCGCATTCTCCCCCCGAGGTGCCTACGGCCGCTGGCTGCTCGAGAAGCCGATTATCGCCGTCATCAACGACACAGCCTTCGTCCACGGCGGCCTTTACCCACAAGCCGCAGCGATACCGGCCAAGCAGTGGGTGCCGGCGCTAAATGCGACACTGCGCGAAGCGACCGAACTGCGTGCCGAGAAATCCCTACAGCGCGCCGACCTTCTCGATCAGAACGTGGTGGACCTCGGCACGCCTAAGGGTCTCGCTAGCCTTCCGCCGTCAGCCAAATCCCTGCGCCCCAACCTGCAGCGCGTCGCCAGCGCCGAGCTGTTCGGCGCCACGGGCCCTCTATGGTACCGGGGCAATGCGGCCTGCCACCCGGCGCTCGAAGCGCTGCCGCTGCAGCGCGCGTTGGCCCAGCTTGGGGCAGCGCGGGTGGCCGTCGGCCACACGCCGCAGGCAGACCATCGGATACGATCGCGCTTGAATGGACGGGTCTTACTCCTCGACACAGGCATGCTCAAGCGCTACTACGGCGGCCAGCCCAGGGCGCTGCTGCTGGTGCAGGGCGAAGCACCGCGAGTCCTCTCCCCGGACGGCCAGCAGCAAACCGTCGTCGCCGACGCGCCCGCCGTACTTGGCGGCCAAGACGCGGAACGCCTCGACCAACTGTTCGAGCGCGGCATCCTCAGGGAAGCGAACGGGCCGGGTGGCGCCACCCTAACGTTGGACGGGGCGCAGGCGAAGGTCGAGGTGCTCGACCTCGGCAACCGGGCGCGGCGTCGCGTGCTCGCCGCGCACCGGATCGACCGGCAGCTCGGCCTCGGGTTCGTGCCCCTGGTGGCCGAGCGAGGTGAGGGTCGGGACGGGGTAGTGCTGCGCCTGAACGAGGGCGAGTGGCTGACCGAACCGGCTCGCAAGCAAGCCAAACGCATCGTGCCGAACTACTGCGGCGCGGGCCATCCGTTCGCCCTGATTCGCTTGTTCGACGCACTCATCGGTCACCAGCGACGCGCACAGGAGATCGCCTACTCGGTGCCCGGCTACGCGATCCGCCTCACGGGCCATGACGACGCGTTCGCCGCCAGCAGCAGCAACGAGGTGGCCGCGCCGGACATGCCGGCCGATGTCGCCATCGCGTTGCTTGAGCGAGTGGATGAGACCTTCCAAGAGGAGGTGCTCAGCATCCTGTTGAGCCGACCGCAGCTGCGTGCCCTCGAGGCTCGCCGCAGCGCCCTCCTCGGTCACTATCGGAGACGCTGACAGATGCGCCGCCTAAGCCGCACCGCAGGGCCGATCTTCCTCATTACCTGCTATTACGTCGTCTTGCTCTCGCTGGTGTGGGCCGTGACTCAATACGCAGAGTGGGCACCGTGGCTGCCCTTCGGAGGCTTGGACACCCTGGCCGCGAGTGGCGCAGACGCCTTCGAGGTCGTCGCCTCAAGCCTCGCCCGGGGCTTCGATGCACTTCGCCTGGCCGTCGCCATTGCCGGCGCAACCTTAGTCATGTTGCCAGTCTCTTGGGTCTACTTCATGACCACGAAACCGAAAAAGCTGGACCAGTCCTTCGTGTTCACCATCGTCATGCTGCCGATCGTCGTCGCCGGCACGGCGATGATCGTGGCCAACAGCTTAGCCCTCGCTTTCAGCTTGGCGGGTATCTTCGCCGCCGTGCGCTTTCGCTTCACCCTGGAGGACCCCGTGCACTCGCTCTACATCTTCCTCGCGATCGTGGTGGGGCTCGGTGCCGGCGTCGCCGCCCTCGGCGTGGGCATCGTTACATCGATTGCCTTCGTCTACGTGGCGCTTGGGCTGTGGATCACCGAGTACGGCTCAGACCCATCCTCGCGACTGCAGAACTTCCTGTCCGGTCGCGATGCACGCGATGAGGAGTTGTAGGCGCATGCGCCTGTCCCTAACGCTGCTTATCGGCCTCGCGACGATAGGTGTCTGCGCCCGTGCGAACCCGCCACAAGCCACCGACACGGTGCAGGCGCGCTTGGGCACCGAGGCGCCGGTTCAGTGGAAACTGCCCGAGGGCCTGCGTGAGGTATCGGGGCTGGCCTTAGATGAGCGACAGCGGCTGTTCGCCATCGACGATGAACGCGCCGTGGTGTACGAGATCGATTACCGTGACGGCAGCCTGCGCCGGCGCTTTGCGGTGGGCGACCCGGCGTTGCGCGGCGACTTCGAAGGGCTAGCTGCCGTGGGCGATACGCTCTACGCCCTCACCAGCGATGGCATCCTGCTGCGCTTTGCACCGGTCGCGGACGGTGCCAAGGCCGTCGGCGCGCGCCGCGACACCGGCCTAGGTAAGCACTGCGAGTTCGAAGGTCTCGCCTACGACCGTCGCGGCGATGCCCTGCTCCTGGCCTGCAAGCGCGTGCTGGAACGGGGGCGAAAGCGCGAAGTCCGCCTGTACCGCTGGTCCCTCGGCGGCGACGATCTCACCAGCTTGCGCATCGACGAGGATATACTCGCCGCCGCCGTTGACGCCGAGGACTTCCAGCCCTCAGCCGTGGCCATCGACAGGGCGGACGGCAGCCTGTGGTTGCTGGCCGCGCGCCAACGGGCCGTCGCCCGCCTACGCACCGCGGACGGGTCCGACCAGTTGACCCTGATCGAAGCGCAGCAGCTGCCCTTTGCGTCCCTGCACCGTCAGAGCGAGGGGCTGGCGATCGGCGAGAACGGACTAGTCATGATCGCCGATGAGGGCGGGAAGAAACGGGGCCGACTGGCACGCTATGGCCAACGCTAAACAGCATCTGATCCTGGTCCACGGCCGCGGACGCAAGCCTTCTCGCGAAGAACTCCAACCGCTCTGGCATCAAGCCTTGCGCCGGGGCATCGAGCGCGATCATCCCAAGCAGCTACCCAAGCTCGACGCGCTCGCCACGAGCTTCGTGTACTACGGCGACTTACTTCAGCCCGTGCTCGATGAGCTCGGGCGCACCTGCGACCCGCAGCTCGACCTGGCCGACCTGCAGACCGCCCTCGCCGAACTTGCGGCCCTCGATAGCACCAAGCAGTTCCGCAGTCAGCACTACTACCGCATGAAGCGTCGCTCCGGGAAGAGCAAGCTACTGGCCAACCTCACCGCACCGTTCGCCAATACCCTGCGAGCCGAAGATCCCTTCATTGGCAAGATGGCACCGGAGCTGCTCGCCTATCGACGCGATCAGAGCTTCGCCTCAGAGGTTCGCGAGCGCCTGCTCACAGTGCTACGCCCGGCGCTTGAGAACGGCGAGGACACGCTGCTGCTCGCCCACTGCATGGGCAGCGTGGTCGCCTTCGAGTGCCTGTGGCTACTCTCCCACCGCGACCCTGCGCCCCAACACAAGCTCAAGGTGCTGCTCACGGTGGGATCGCCGCTGGCCAGCGATGCCGTGCGCAAAGGCATGCTCGGCGCCACGCGCAGGGTGCAGGAGCGCTATCCGCGCAACGTTACCCATTGGTTCAACGTGGCGGCCGAAGACGACTATGTGTGCCACGACATGACCGTGGCAAACGACTTCGACCCCATGCTGGGAAACCGCTATATCAGCCGCCTGGAGGACTTCGGCGTCTTCAATCTTGCCAGACGCTACGGCCGCCCGAACCCACACAACGCCCTCGGCTACCTGATCCATCCGCGCACCGCTACCCTGGTGGCAGACTGGCTTAAGGGCGCTACTCGCGGCAGCGCCGTTTGATTTTGCGCTCGAGCTGAACGGGCGCGAGCAACACCTCCGCGTAGAAATCGTCGACGAACTTATCCGCCATCATGCGCGAGGCTTTCGGCAGCGCGAAGAGCTCTGCAGCCCGCGCCACCTCCGCCATCAGCTCCTCGCGAGCGGCGACGTACTGGGCGATCGCGCCGTCGAGATACTGCGGATCGCGACAGAAGCCCCGAAACAGGCGCTGGCGCACGCTACGAATGCCCAAGCTGCGCCTCGGCTTGGCTTCGGGCTTGTTGACCAGTCCCGACATATCAAAGTCATAAGGTACAGGCAGATAGTGACTGTCGCGCTTCAGGGCGATCGCATTGTGGCAACAGTCCTCACCCGGCTCGCCGGCCACGATCGAGTAGTCCGTATTGCCGATCAGAAATTGAAACAGATCCACTCGGGAGGCCACCTCGGGATCGAGCTCGGCTCTCGAAATCCGCTCCACTTCTGCCACCGGCCAGCCGAGGCGCGCCGCTAGCCGTCGCTTGTGCTCGATCACAAAGGCACCATGCTCATGCTCGCGGCCCGTGCGCGCATCCACGTAGGCAACCCGCAGGGGGCGGACGAGGAAGCTCACCTCCGTGAGGCGATTGAGTATGCGATAGGCGAGGTACTCAAGGGCCACATGAGCGCGTGCGTTGCGGCTGCGCTTGCCCATACTGACGCAGTGAGTCACCAGTTTGAGCTTGTTCTGGTGGGCGAAGACCGTGTCCGCAACCGCACCCTTCGGCAGATCCAAGCGTAGGGGTGGAAAGTCGCAGAGCCTGCGACGGCTGTGTCCCCGCGGGCGGAGCTTGGCATCGAGCACCAGGACTTCGCCTCGGCCCTCGTCGACCTTCACGGTGACGGGGTGATCGCGCGGCTCATCCGTGTTGCGCTCCAACGCGCGTAAATCCAACGTCAGGGACAGCGCCAGGGGCTCGTCGCTGAGGAAGAGCGGGTCCGGCGCCGCGCCTGCGCCAACGGCCGTGCTACTGGCGAGCAGCGCCGCGACTGCGGCAGTGGCGAGCTGAAAGCATCTCTCGGATCGGGCCCTAGCGGTCACTGGGCGAGCGCCTCCTTCAGCGGTCGACCTCTCAGCATGGGCGCCGCGCACATGGACGGCTAGGATGCCCCAAGCAAAGATGCAGCGCGAGTCTCCAGCGGCAGCCCTCACGCGCGGTAAAGCAAGGCTCTACTGCACCACGCGCGGGTCCGCCATCCCTCTCGGCAGCAGCGTTCCCAGTGAGAATTTGTGGGCGTAGTAGCGCTTGCGCCAATCCGGGTGAAGCACGTCGAGCAGCAGCGCTTCTTGGGCACCCAAGGGGTAGAACACCAGGCGCCTATGCCGGGCCAAGTCGAGGCGGGTAAGCTCGCTCGCCAGCTGCGCCTTCAGTTGGGTCAGCGCCTGAGCGTAGGAAACGACATCCGCCAGCTTGCGGAAGGCCTCGGAAGGGGTGTGTCTGTGCGCAGCCTCGCGGGCCACGAGAAGCTCCGTATACCGCGCGACGCCCTCTTGCCAGAGTTGAAAGTCGAAGTAGCGATAGTCTGCCGGCGTCATCGCCTCACGTAGCCTCTCTCGGGCATCGACCACTGTCTTGGCAACGTCGACCGGGTTGCCATCGGCTGCGTTCACTACTGCCTTGGCAACGACCGCACGGTAGCGATCGAGCGCCTGCGCAATGCGTCTATCCTCATAGGCAAAGCGATAGTTGAGCTGCCACATGCCGCTATCATCTCCCCCGCTCAAGTCCAGCTTCTCGACTGCTGTGAAGTAGCCTTCGCCGCTGAACTGCCACTGGTGAAAGCGCTCGTGGAGAAGGGTCAACACCCACTGCGTCGACGACTTGCCGGTGCGCTCTGGGGTCCCCACCACCACGGTGTTCACGCTGTCAAAGGCGGGAAAGGTGGCGAGAATCTCCGGCGAGAATCTTCCGCTGGCAGGGCGATGCAGGACATCGCCAGCGAGCAGCGGATCGTGCCCCAACGGTTGGAACTCGCCTGCGGGCGGAGATGGGTGTCGAACGAGGAACTCGTCCTCGTCGGTCACCAGCAGCACGGCGAAGGGCACCTCGTCCCAGCCGGGCCAAAGATCCGCAAGGGCCGCTGCTAGCGCAAAGGCCTCGGCCAATCGCACCCGGTCCTTCGCACGCAAGGCTGGCGTGGGCGTCGCTCCAGCGGCGCCACAGATCACCCCCACCATGAGCGACAGGGCCACTAGACGAACGATCCCTGCACGCACCTGCATCTCCTCTGAAGTACCTGGCGATCAGATGTCACGACACCGCGGAAGGGTTGCGACCGATCGTCGCCTTGTCGCACCGCTGCTAGCATGGCCATGCAGGCCCCGCGGACCGTGTTAGAGGCCGATATGACAGAACGTGGCTGGATACGACGCAGTGAGGGATCCCGAGAGTGCATGGAGGCGTTCTTCTACGGCAACGCCTACGCACCTCATCGCCACGATACCTACACCTTCGCCGTCACCACCCGCGGCGTGCAAAGCTTCAACTACCGAGGCGCCCTGCGCCACTCGTCTCCGGGCGGCATCATCGTCCTACACCCCGATGAGCTCCACGATGGCCAAGCCGGCACCGACGAGGGGTTTGGTTACCAGTCCATCTGCATCGCGCCAGGCGACCTACAGCACGTTCTGGGCGGACGCCCCTTGCCCTTCATTCGAGGTGGCGTGAGCGACGATCGGCGCTTGCGGGCAGTGCTGGCGACGCTCCTCGGTGAGCTGGATCATCCCCTCGAGGCAGCTGAGTACGATGACACCCTCTACGATCTAGCCCAGCTACTAGCTCACCTCGGCGACCGCACGACACCGGCAGCGGAGGTGATTCCGGCCAGCGATGTGAGCGCCGTCGCGCGCGCGCGAGACTACATTGACACGCACCTTATCGACGGCTTTGAGCTAGCTACGCTGGAACAGGTTACGGGGCAGAGTCGCTGGCAGCTCTCCCGCGATTTCCGCGCTCTGCTCGGCACCAGCCCCTACCGCTACCTGGTGATGCGACGCCTCGATCTAGCGCGCCAGCGACTCCTCACGGGTGAGCGACTGGCCGACATCGCCCACGCCTGCGGTTTTGCCGACCAGAGCCATTTCAACCGTCACTTCAAGAAAACCTACGGTCAGGCGCCTAAGCGCTGGGCGAGCTCCGTCCACAGCGCCCCCTGAGGCGAGAGCCGCGCACGATCGTTCAATACCTGCGCCGGGCCGCGCGGACAGACTGACGAGATGACGAGCACTAGTCCCCTCACCGCGCGGCAGCTGGCCCTGATCGAATTCCTCGGTATCGTGATCATCGGGCATTTGGTCAAGGCTGCGCTCGACCAGCTCATCTGGCGCTACTCCGGCCCCATCGCCCTAGCCCTGACGCTCAGCGTGTTCGTCCCATACCTGCGCTGGCGTGGAGCATCGTTCGCGGACCTAGGGCTCGTCGCCGTCACCAAGCGCAGGCAGTGGCTGCTTTTGCTCCCGCAGACCCTGCTCGCCTTCTTGCTGATTCCCGCCTCCGGGGCGGGCATCGCCTTCGCCGGCGAGTCGCTCGGCTTCGCGTTCATGGCGGCTGACCCTACGGGACCGCAAATGCGTTTCGGCGATCTAGAAGGCAACACGCCGCTGTACCTGAGCTGGATACCCATCCTGTGGTTCGCAGGCCCAGCAGAGGAGCTCTACTTCCGCGGCATCATGATCCACCAGCTGGGCAAGGGCCTCGGCCCCACACGCCTAGGCACCGCTTTGACGCTGTTCGTGCCGGCCCTTGTGTTCGGTGTGGGCCACCTGTACTACCAGGGCCCGCGCGGGTTGATCACGACCGGGGTCATCGGTCTCACGCTCGGCATCCTTTACCTCGCCTATCGCCGCAATCTGTGGCCCCTGATGATCGCCCACGCGGCCTTCAACACGCTGACCTTTACGGCGATGTACAAGAACTGGGACGTGTAGCGGCGTCAACTTGAGCTGTCGTCAGAGCCATGGGAGATGAGGAGATCCTCTCACACGGGCGCATTCACACCAACAGCACGAGGCCGACAACGGCCCCAGTCAAGGCGGTCGCCAGGGTGCCGCCCACGATACTCTTGATGCCCAACTCGATGATTTCCACGCGGCGCTCGGGCACCAGGCTGGCCAAACCACCGATCGAAATCCCTAGGCTACCTAGATTAGCGAATCCGCACAGGGCGTACGTGAGGATGAGGCGGCTGCGCGCAGAGAGTTCCGAGTCGCTCAGAGCAGCCAGATCGAGGTACGCCAAAAACTCGTTTAGCACGACCTTCTTACCGAGCAATGCGCCTCCCGTGAGTGCCTCCTCCCAGGGCAATCCGATCGCCAATGCCAGCGGTGCCATTAGCGCGCCCAGCACTCGCTCCAGGCTGATCGGCCCGCCGGCGACATCTGGCAGCAGGCCTAGGGCGCCATTGACCAGCGCGGCACTCGCGACAAACACAAACAACATGGACACCACGCCAATGTACAGTTGAACCCCACTCTGGGTGCCCACGGTGAGCGCGTCGATGCTGCTCGCCGCCTCGAAGGGCTCCTCCGCAGAAGCTGGCGTGGCGGGACCCTCTAGGGGCACCATTAGATACGCGATCATGATGGCGGCAGGCATGCTGATCAGCGAGGCAGTCAGCAGGTGCCCTGGCGCGTCGGGAATGACCGGTGCCAGCACCGTGGAGTAGAGCGCGAACATGGTGCCAGCGATCGTCGCCATGCCCGCACACATCACGGCGAACAACTCGCCGCGGCTCAAACGCGCCAGGTAGCCGCGCACGAAAAGTGGCGCCTCGATCATTCCAACGAAAACGTTAGCTGCCGTCGCTACGCCTACGGCACCGCCCACACCCAGGGTGCGCTCGAGGGCCCAACCGAAGGCCTGCACGATGGCGGGCAGCACGCGCCAGTAGGACAGCAGCGCCGTCCAAGCGCTGATGAACAGCAAGATGGGCATGATGCGAAAGGCAAGTACGAGGCTCGAGCCTGGCGCCGTCTCTTCGAACGGCAGCGGGGCACCGCCCAGGTAGCCGAAGACGAAGGACGCCCCCACCTCGCTCGCCCCCTGCAGGGCCAGCACGCCGTCTGCGACTACGCCGAACACGCCTGCACTGGCCGGGAACTTGAGAAACAACAGCGCTAGGGCGAACTGCAGCCCGAGCGCAGCTACTGGGAGACGCCAGCGAATAGCCCCCCGGGACTCGCTCAAGGCAAAGGCGAACGCCAACAACGCCAAGATGCCGATCACACTGTGCAGGAGACTGCCCACCTAGACGCTACTCCTGCACCAAGTACTGCAGGCGCCGCTGGCGCTCCACCTGCAGGACCAAGCCTGCCCCGGGCGGGTGACTCGCCAACTCTCGCCTCAGCTCCTCGAGGTTGTCCACGACGCGACCGTTGACGGAGTAGATGATATCGCCAGACTGCAAGGTGGTCTGCTCCGGCGTCGCGCTCGGCAGTAGCGCGCCGACCACTACGCCCACGGGGCGACGCGTCGGTGGCAGCAGCGCGCCGGTCTGCTCATCGAGATCCACCGCAAAGATAGCGAGGCGCTCGACTCGCTGCTCGTTGACCGAAGCCCCGCCACCGATACTCATCTGCCGGTCCGGGCGCTCAATAACAGGGACCAGCAGCTCCACCGTGCCGCCACCTCGCAGCACCGTGAGGCGTACGCTGCCGCCGATGGGCTTTAGGTAGACGTTGACATCGAACTGACGCGCGTTCTCCATCACCTTGCCATCGAGCGCCACCACCACATCACCGGGCAGCAGACCGGCCACCGCGGCAGGTCCACCTGGGAAGGCGTCTTCAATTACCACGCCATACGAGCGATCCAGCCCCAGCCCTCGCGCCAACGCCGGCGAAATCGTCAGCGTGTCTGCACCGATGGTCCCGCGACGCATGCGCCCATCCTCGCGGATCCGCTCGTAGATGGTCTCGACGATATTGGCGGGCGCAGCGAAACCGATTCCCTCGCTGCCTCCCGACTGAGTGAAGATAGACGTATTGATACCGGCCACACGCCCCTGCAAGTCAACCAGGGGTCCCCCGCTGTTGCCGGGATTGATCGCTGCATCCGTCTGCAGATAGACCATGGGTGCATCGGGAGAAAGCTGCCGCCCGACGGCGCTGATCACGCCCATCGAGATCGAGTTCTGCAAACCTCGAGGGCTGCCGAAGGCGAACACTAGCTGACCAGGGCTTAGCTCATCGGAGTCGGCGAAGGGGAGGAACGGCAGGCCCTCAGCCTGCACCTTGAGCACGGCCAGATCGGTCTCGCGATCGACGCCGACGACGCTCGCCGCGAGCAGGGCCGAGGGCGGTCGCACGATGGACCGCCCCTCCTGCTCATAGGTGCGGTCTGTCAGCGCAACCTCGATGATCTCGCCGTTCTCGATCACGTGGTAGTTGGTGACGATGTAGCCACTAGGATCCACCAGCACGCCTGAACCAGACCCGCGCTGGGGGACGAGCACGGCGCTGCCCCGGCCGGGCACGACTCGATAGCCAGAAACGAGGATCTGCACCACTGCGGGCGCGACCTGCTCGGAGAGCTCGGTGATCGACTCATTCAGCCTCCCCAGCATGCGCTGTGCCGACAGCGGCGGGGGGGCCGCCATGATGGCCACAAACAGCAAGGCAGACACGAGGCGACGGATTCGGGGCGCGACGGGCATGGCTCTGGTTTCCTACGCAGGCGAGATGCGGAAGCTCCCGACGGCCTCTAGGCCCTCGAGATCGGTGGCGACGACGCGGATATCGAAGGCCTCGAAGCGGAACGGGGCCACGCCGGAAAAGCGGCCTGCGGCTGGGTCGAAGCGCAGCCAGCGAGGCAGCCGCTCACTGCCCGCGACGCGAGCACTCAAGGTGATCACATCGCCCGGGTCCTGATCGGTGAAGGTGTCCTGGGCCAATTCGAAGGCGAAGCGACTCGACGGGGTGACGGCCTGGTCTGGGATCGCCCGCGCCAACACCGGGGCCACGTTAGGGGCGTTCTGGCGGGTCATGCGGCCGAACTCCCGACCCACGATCACCGACAAGCCCAGCCAGACGAGCGCGAGCCCCAGGTTGAGCAGCACGAAGGCACGCACACCGAAGTCGAACCAGGTCACCCCAGCGTAGATGACGCCCGCCTGCAGCAGATCCCCGAATCGCCAAAAGAAGCTATCGATGGCGGTCTTTCCCTCGTACTTCACCTCGCGCGCCGTGGGCAGGTAGAGCGCGTGGCGAACCGTGTTCATGAGCGAGTAGTCCACGCCGTTCTCCACCACCTTGGTGAGGCGAATCAGGGAGAAGATCGGCACGAACAGGATCAGACCGTAGCTCAGCGCCACCAACACTGGCAGGATCAGCAGCGCGCGGCGCAGGCCGATGACCTTCAGCAAGCGCGACACGACGAAGAGCTGCAGGAGCAACCCCAAGGCGTTGAAGGCGAAGGAGAAGCTGCCGTAGAAGGCGCCCACGTACTGCTCCACACTGAGCTGCGTGAGTCCTGTCTGCACCATCTCTCGGGCCCGTTCCTCCACCACCTGCGCCAGGATGAACTCGCCGGAGGAGTTGATCCAATTGAGCATCACGGTGAAAAGGGCGAGGAGGCGCAGGTAGTGATCACCCCACACCACCGCGAAGCCACCGAACAGGCTCTCGCCCTTGGGCTTCATGTACTCGCACTCGATACAGCGCGAGTCCTCTGGCGCCAGGTAACGTGCGGGCCGATAGAGCAACGTACTGAGAATGCAAAGGATTGAGGCGATAATCATCAGACCGTAGGGGCTCATGTCGAGCGTGATAAACGCGTACTGGCTGAACCATGAGCCAGCCAGGGCGCCGATCGAGGAGGCGGCCACCGCGATCGGAAACACCCGCTGGCCGCTCTTCACGTTGTAGATGTCGGTGGCGTAGGCCCAGAACTGAGCGATCACCATCACCCCGAACAGACCCACCCACACGTAGTAAAGCGTCGCCACGGAACCGCCCGCTAGCCCCATGGCAAACAGGCAGGCGAGCATGGTGAGGAAGAACGCATTCACCCAGTAAACTAATTCGGTACGATTCGTATGGCGAAACACCACACCGTAGAGCGGCACCAGGAAGATCAGCACCAGGGCGACAAGGCCTGTGGCCACGCTCTTGCCCACGGCGCCAGACTCCGAGAGGATCAGGGCCTCGCGCAGGGTCTTGAAGATGTAGTAGGCCGAGAGCAGCAGGAAGGCGTTGAGGGCCAGCACGATGATGCCGGGCCCCTCGCCCGGGCGAATCGGGGTGAACATTCGCAGCACGCGCTCGATACGAGTGAAGCGACTGCTCATCGAACGCCCGTCACCGTAAACCTAGGAGCATCCGCATGACCGATCGTGTTCGCCTCCGGGCGGCGCGCCTTCCCGCCCTCGCAGCGGCGCTGCTGCTCGCCTCGCTCGCGAACGCCGCCGAGCCCCCTGCAACCGAGGACCCTCGCCTCGCGGACTTCGGGCGTTGGATCGAGGACATGAAGCTCGCCGACCGCGGCCCCTTCGAGCGCATTCGATGGTTCTGCGAAGACGGCAGCGTACTGCCACCGCGCCCCTACGCCTGTCGCGAGCATGGAGGAGGACGCCAGCATGGGCAGTGGAGCGAGCGCACCCGCGAAATCCGTGACGCAGGCATCTTGATTGCCAACTTCCTGGTGGAGATCGAGCCTCGCGACGCGCGTTACCGCGACCGCCTCGGCAGTGTATTGGAGAGCGTCCTCATCGAGCAATTTCTGATCGCCGTGGACGACGGGTGGATCCTGCGCCGGGCGCGCTTTTACCGAGGCGCATTCCAAGCGGAGCAGGAAGAGCGCGCGGCGCAGACTATGTTGCTGACGTTGATGGGTGAAGGCGAGCGTCGATTCGCCGTGTTGCTCGATGCCGCCAGAGTGTTACCGCGCGCCGGGCGCGACGGGGCGGTGGGCGAGATTCGCCAGCTCGCCACTCAGATCAACAAGCGAGACGAGGGCTTCCGCCCCCTGCGCAACAAGATCCATGGCCGCCTCGGCGCCGACGATGCCGAGCGCGTGCGCGCCTACGCTGCCCGCCAACCGGCCTCGGCGCAGACAGGCGCCGATCTCGAGCGCCTCGCCACCCTGATCGATCAGGCCACGAATGGCGCGCGCGGCATCGAGCGCCTCGCCAGCCTCGCCAACGCTGGCGGCAACCCCACCCTCAGCGCGCAGCTTCGCGCCGCGAGCGGCGCTCTAACGGCGCCATCGCCCGCCGGGCGCCTCGACGCGTTGGCGACGTACCTACAGAATTTGCGAAGTCGCTGGCCATCTCTCGAGCCCGCCGACCGCCTGCGAAGCCTCGATGCCATGCTGGTGTTGGAAAACCACCTCGGCAACGCCCTGCGCGCGTTCCTGGAGGACCCGACCCACAGCCGCCGCGAGCGCCTCGGCGCGATCGCCAGCCTCAGCCGAGCCCTGCAGGCGCTCGGCCTGCTCTCGCGAACGGAGGTCGATGCAGCCGCGCAGGCCCTGGGCTCGCTCAGCAACCGTATCGTGCCGCTAGAGGCCTACCGAAACGCCCTGCAGACCCTCGAACTCATTCCCACCTGGGCCGGTCAGCGCCTAGCCTTGTACTACGGCCCCACCGTGGCGCGCTTTGCTGCTGTCGAGCCGCTGGCCCGGGAGTTCGTCCCCGATCGCCTGCGGGCCAGCCCCGTGCTGCAGTACTCGGTACTGCTCGAAGCGCTGGCGCGAGACGCGCAGCTGGCGGGCGGCGTAGAGCATCGAGTCTTCGATCGCATCGCAGCTAGCGGTTTACGTAGCTTGAACCCCGGCGTCGCGCGGGGCGTACTGAAGTCCGCCGAAGCGCTCGAGGACACGGAGGAAGATACGCGGGGGTGGATCGTCACCGTGCCGGAGACCCTTGCGGAGCTGCCCCCGGTCGCCGGCATCCTAACCGAGCGCGAGGGCAATCAGCTCTCCCACGTGCAGCTCCTGGCACGCAACTTAGGCATCCCGAACATCGTGGTGGGCGACGCGTGGCTGAGCGCTCTGGAAGCGCGGAGGGAACAGCCGATCGTGCTGGCCGGCAGCCCTCGCGGCACGGTACTCATCGACGACTTGGACGACACCTACGCGGAGCTCTTTCCCGCCGAGAACGCCGACGCGCCGAGCGCCGGTATTCGCATCGTGGTCGACGTCGATCGCTTGGACCTGCAAACCGCCGAGCCGCTGCCAGTCGAAGGCCTCGACGGCGGCGACTCCGGCGTTCGCGTGGGCCCCAAGGCGGCTCAGCTCGGTCGCCTGAGTGAGCGTTTCCAGGGGCGTGTCTCGCCGGCCCTCGCCCTGCCCTTCGGCAGCTTTCGGCGCCTGCTCGATCGGCCCTTTGGCGACAGTGACCTGAGCGCCTTCGGCTGGCTCCGCGCCCGCTACGCGGAACTGGGCGCGTACCCAGTTGGCCCGGAGCGCCTTCGCTACCGAAATCGCTTCCTCGGCCAAATGCGGGAATGGCTGCAGGAGGTGGAGCTCGATCCTGCCTTCGTCGAGACCCTGCGCGAGGCGATGGCAAGCCAGTTCGGTGCCGACGGCACCTACGGCGTCTTCGTGCGCAGCGACACCAACGTGGAAGACCTGCCGGGCTTCACGGGCGCTGGCCTCAACCTCACCGTGCCGAACGTGGTCGGCTTCGACGCCATCTTGGCCGCGATTCGGCGCGTCTGGGCATCCCCCTTCAGCGAGCGTGCCTTCGGCTGGCGCCAGGCGCTGATGGACAAGCCGGAACACGTATACGCCGCCGTGTTGCTGCACCAGAGCGTCAACGCAGATGTCTCCGGCGTGCTGGTGACCACCGACATCGAGCGCGATCGCCGCGGGGCCCTGACCGTCGTGCTCAACGAGGGCGTCGGCGGTGGTGTGGAAGGCCAACGGGCGGAGACCGCCATCGTTAGCGACGACGGCACCCTGCGCTGGCGGGCGTCTGCCACCGATCCGCGCCGACGCGTGCTCTTGCCTGGAGGCGGCTCGCGGATCGTGGCCGCGATGGCGCCGGAACGGCTGCTCACGCCGGCACGCATCGAGGCCTTGAAGGCGTTTGCCGGTGCCCTCGACGACTGGTTCGACCAGCCGGGCACAATCGCTGACGTGGAGTTCGGCTTTCTGGGCGACCAGCTCGTGCTGTTTCAAATTCGCCCCTTCCTGGAGAACGATGCGGCGCAGGCGAACGAGTTCCTAAGCCAGCTGGACGCTCCCTACCTGAACACGGCCGATCGCCCGATCGACCTCGATCAACGACCGCTCTCGACGCAGGGCCAAGGCGCAACCCGATGATGAAGTACACCCCCTGGTTGCCAATGATCGTTGCCATAGGTCTCGTCACCGCGAGCCTCGCCGAGGCGTATCCCTTGGACGGCTACGGATACACGGAGATTCGGCGCCTTGAGTACTACCGATTGGCCCAGCTTGGCGAGCTGCGTGGGCGCCAACTGCCCCCGGGCGCCCAAGCGTCCTTGCAGCGCATCACCCCCGCCTGGGAGGGCTCCACGGACCTCGACAGCTTCGTCCACGACGAGGCGTACGAAGCGCGCATTCGCTCCGTGCTCGAAGACCCGACGCGCTACGGCGTCACCGTCATCGACCTCACGGACCCTGAGGCGCCGCGGATCGCCGAACACAACGCTGGCTTTCGCAGCAACGTCGGCAGCGTGGGCAAGAGCCTCGTCGCCGTCGCGCTATTCCAGCAGCTTGCGGACATCTACCCGGACGACATCGCCGCCCGCGAGGCGCTTCTGCGCGAGACCCGGGTCGTCGCTGACGAATTCGTTCAGTACGATCACCACGAGGTGCCAATCTACGACGTGACCTCGCGGCGGCTCGAGTACCGCGCCCTGCGCGTGGGTGACGAAGCCAGCCTATGGGAGTACCTGGACTGGATGCTCTCCGCAAGTTCCAACGCAGCCGCTGCCATGGTGCAGCGGGAGCTGATGCTGCTGGCGCATTTCGCCGTGGACTACCCGCCAAGCGATGCGGAACGGGGCGACTACTTCGACCGCTTCAGCACGCGCGAACTGCAAGTACAGTTCCTCGAGGCCATGTCAGCACCTTTGGAGCGCAACGGCATCGACACGGAGCAGCTGCGCCAAGGCAGCTTCTTCACCCGCCACGGGAAGAACCGCGTCGGCGGCATTACCAGCTACGGCACTCCACACGAACTCGCCAAGCTGTTGCTGAAGCTCGAGGCAGGCACGCTCGTCGACGCCTTCTCCAGCCGTGAGATCAAACGCCTGCTCTACATGACCCAGAAGCGCATACGCTACGCCTCACACCCTGCACTCAACGAGGCGGCGGTCTACTTCAAGTCGGGCTCCCTCTACTCGTGCCAGGAAGAGGAGGGTTTCAACTGCGCGAAGTACAAGGGCAATCGCCGCAACATCCTGGCCAGCATCGCCATCGTGGAGTCACCCGCGGAGGAGCCTCGGTATCGTTACCTGGTGGCGGTGGTATCGAACGTGCTCAAGGTGAACTCGGCGGTCGCGCACCAGACCTTCGCTCTGCGGGTGCAACGCATGATCGAGGCGGCCCACGCGCAGGCGCTGGCGCCGAGTCAAGGCGCGGCGAGCGACGAGATTACCGAATCCACACGATAGCCTGCGATCACTCGGTCTCTAGGCGAGCTTGCGCCGTCAGCGTGGTGGGCGGCGTCATCACCAGATCGTCCATCGTGAGCACTAGCTCGGACAGCCACTCGGCGCCGTGCAGGTCGTTGGCCAGTACCACCGCGATGTAGCGGCGGCCGTCGCGCTCGATAATGGCGCTATCGGAATGGTAGGTCCGCCAGGTGCCGGATTTGCGCAGGATCGTCGAACCTGGGTGGGCAGCGTTCAGGGCGCCGACGAACTTATGACCGAGGCCTGGTTCGCCCATGATCTCGCGCATTGCCTCGCACGCCTCGCGGTCGACCAAGCGATCGGTGGCGAGCAGGTAGTAGAAACGCGCAACCTGATGACTGGTGGCCCCATGGGAGATATTGTGCAGCGGGTCACGCTGGAAGGCGGGCTCCCTGCCGTAGCTCTTGCCGAGCCATAAGCCCCCGCCCTCGTCGGCCTCGTACAGGTGGTAGCGCTCCGATTGAAGCAGCTTCAACACATAGTCGCGACCAACGATCTGCAGCGCCTCGCGCGCGGATGCGTTAGAGGAGTGTCGGATCATCGCCGTTAGGTGCGTGCGCAAGCTCTCATCCAGCGCCAGGGAACCGTCGTGGATGCGCTGGAAGGCGGCGAGCAGAATCGTGATCTTGGGCAAGCTGGCGGCGTACATCATGTCATCGCCGTTCACCTGTGCGACCCGCGGGTGATCGATGTCCGTGATGTCGACCAAGGTTGCTGCTAGGCGCTGATCGCGGACAGCACGGCGCAGTCCGAGGCGATCGATGCGGGCATCGAGCGCCCGCTGCAGCTCGGCGTCTACCGCTTGGCGTAGCTCGGGGTAGGCGGCCTGCGCAGCGCCCGCGAGGCACAACGCGGTTAGCAGCAACAAGGCGATGGCGACGCGAACGGATTCAAGCATGAACACTCCTGAGATGCAGGATGATGCAACGGCAAGAGACGCTACCCGATGTTGCGGTCAAAAGATGCGGCCTACGTCCCCCGCAGACGCTGCGAGCCGCACCAGTTCGACGGGACCTGAAACGGGCGGGGCAAGATCCCGAATCAAGGGCGGATCATCCGGTAAATCAGCGTTCTGTCAAGCTGTCTGGTCAACCGTCAGAGGTCGTTGCACTGGCGCTGGGCCAGCGCGGTAACAGCAAGCCTGTGCGCGCGCGGTAGGCCGCCCAGCCCGGATGGCGGGCCATGTGCGCCTCCTTGTACGCGATGTTGGTCGCGAACAAGACTCCCCACACCCACGCCAGCACGAGCCAGGGCAGCCAGTGCCCCACCACTAGAGCGAAGCTTGCGTACAACAACATCTCACCTAGGTAGTTCGGATGGCGCACGTGGGTGAAGAACCCATCAGTGATCAGGCCTGCACGATGGCGCAAGGTGAAGTACTTCTGGGCATCCGCGCCCATCATCAGCACGACGCCGATCGCGTACACGAAGACAGCCGTGCCGAGCCTTGCTGCCGGAGGGTGTGCGCCGGCATCGCCGAGGGCGCCCGAGATGAGCAGGTACGGTGCCAACCAGTAGGGGCCAAGTACGGTGAGCAGCATCATCACGGAACCGCCGACGCTCACGCGACGCTCCCATGCCGGATCTGGCAGGTATCGGTCCTTTAGCAACCAAATCACGCCGTAGCTGCCGTGCATGCCCGCGTAGGTCCAGGCCGCGATGCTGTAGTTCTCGAACCAGGCCATCAACGCCAGGGTGAAGGGCACGGTGCCACCCTTCTGCAGGTTGATCACCCACGCCATCTTCAAGCGCCGCTGTCCGGGAAACCCCACGGTCAGCGCGTCGGTGAGCGCTCGCAGCCCTCGGAACCAAGCGGGGGGGTCGTGCTGGTGGACGGTACTGTTCATCGGCCGATGGTGACAGGCCGCCGCTCGACGACCAAGCCATGCCACGCTCATCTGCGCGTGCAAGACGCCTGCGCGTAGAATCCCGCCCCATGCAAACGCTCAGCTTTCGCGCCGGCCCCGGCGCCCTGCGCAAAATCCGTGAGGAAGGCTTCTCGCCGGCGCAGATCGGCGCCCTCCTTGGCGCATCTGGCGGCGCCAAGTGGCTCGTGCTCAGTCAACTCGATCGCGTGCTCGCCCGCGAGGTCCTGCCGCATCTGGTGGGCCCCGTGTTCACCCTCGGCTCCTCCATCGGTGCCTGGCGCTTCGCCTGCCTGGCCCAAGCCGATCCGCTCGCCGCAATCGACCGCTTCGAGACCGCATACCTCGCGCAGCGCTACTCCGAGCGCCCCGACCGCGACGAGATCACCGCCCGCAGCCGGGAAATTCTCGACGAACTCTTCGGGGCGCACGGCGAACGGGAAGTTCTCGACCACACGGTCTTGCGCACCAACGTGATGTGCGTGCGCAGCCGCCACCTAACGGCATCCGAAGGCACCATCACCCTCGGGTCAGTACTTGGCGTCGCAGCCCTAGGCAACCTGTTGAGCCGTCGCAGCCTCGGTGCCTTCTTCGAGCGCGCGCTGTTCTACGACGCGCGCACCCGCAGCCCCTTCGCGCACGCTGAGGGTTTCCCGCTTCGCGAGGTGCCCCTGTCCACCACCAATCTGCGCCAAGCCGTCGCGGCCACAGGCTCCATTCCGCTGCTGCTCAACGGCGTGCGCGACATTCCTGGCGCCCCCCCAGGCATGTATCGCGACGGCGGCGTCATCGACTACCATCTGGACCTGCCCCAGAGTCCGTCCGACGGACGACTGGCGCTCTACCTGCACTTCATCGACCGCATCGTGCCAGGCTGGTTCGACAAGCGCCTCTCGCATCGTCGCGCCCAGGCAGCTCACGTGCACAACACGCTGCTCATCAGCCCATCGCCCGACTTCGTGGCAACGCTGCCGAACGGGAAAATCCCTGATCGGAAGGACTTCACGGCTCACGGCGCTGCCGATCGCGAGCGCCACTGGCGCATCGCAGTGGACCGCTGTGGCGCATTGGCCGATGAACTGAACAACGTGTTAGCTAACGGCACGATGGGTGATCGACTGGCGCCATTGCTGCCCTGACACAAGCGCCGACGACCTGTCCGGTCATCTTCCGTTCGCGGACATAAGGTCACCTACGCTTGCGCATGGCCTGGCGCGATGGTCTCTGATCGCCAGTGAATTCCCCCCTGTAAGATACGTCGACACGTGCCCACCACAGCCCCGAGCGCGCGCCATCGTCGCCGAATCCGTGCCTTACCTGGGCGTTTGAGAAGCTCGAGCCAGGCGCTGCCCACGCCGTGAACGCAACGAGCGTGGGCGCTAGGCGTCGCGGCTGTTATCCTCTGCGCCCCTTCGCCCCACGCTATGGAGAGCTCCGTGGAGATGACACCGAATTTCGCCCTGTGGCCGCCCCGTCGAACTGCCCTCGCTGCCCTGATAGGCCTCAGCGTCAGCGCCCAGGCTGCCAATTTTCCCGCCGAAGTCGAGGTCGAGCTGCTGCGCGAGAGCGCTGGCCAGGACGGCAGCGCCGGCTTCACGCTATTTAGCGACGAACGCGAGGACTTCAGCCGCCTCGCGAGCTTCGTGGCCAACATCGGCGACATCAACAACGACGGCCTGCCGGACTTCGCCGTGAGCGACTCCGGGGTCAACCGCGCTTATGTCGTATTCGGCGACAGCAACGGCTTCCCGGCCACCCTGCGCCTGGACACGCTGGACCCGGCCGAGGGCGGCGACGGCTCCGCCGGCTTCGTGCTCATCGACACAGACCGCCTGCGCATCTCAGGCGCCGGTGACGTCAACAACGACGGCGTCGCCGACATGCTCTGGTCCTCCATCAGCCTGGCCGAAACCTACGTGCTCTACGGCCAGAGCACCGGTTTCCCGGCGACCATCTCCCCTGAGGAGCTGCGCGCGGCCAACGGCGGCGATGGCAGCCTCGGCAGCGTCCTGCTGGTCGCTGGCGAGCCCGACCTGCGCCTCGGCGACACTATCGCCGGCGCGGGCGACACCAACGGAGACGGCATCGACGATCTGATCCTGCGCGCAGGCGCCGGCGGTGACTGCAACTTCAACGTCAGCTTCTGCTCCGGTGAGTTCTTCCTCGTGTACGGCGTGGATGGTGGCTTCGGCGCGGGCATCGACCTCGGCGCCCTGCGCCCGGCGAACGGCGGTGACGGCTCGGCGGGACGCGTCATCATCGGTCCGGCGCGCACGGACATCACGGCCCCAACGGCTGCCGTGGCCGGCATCGGCGATCTCAACGACGACGGCCTCGACGACATCGTGCTCGGTACACCGGAGACAGGCGTGCAGGCGCCCGCTGGCCGTGCGTTTGTGGTCTACGGCGATAGCAACGGAAGCGCCGAGCTTCAGCTCTCCAACCTGCTCGCCGAAAACGGCGGCGACGGCAGCGCAGGCTTCGCCATCAATCCGGAAGTCGACGCTGACCTGAGCCTCATCGCCGCCGCCAGCGCTGGCGATGTGAACGGCGACACGATCCCGGACCTGCTCATCGGCGCCGCCCTGGCAAGCCCCAACGGCATTGATGAGGCCGGCAGCGCATACCTGATCCTCGGTCAAGCGGGCAGCTTCGGCGCCGAATTGGACCTCGCGTCCCTGCGCGCCGGCGACGGCAGCGCCGGCAGCGTGTTCGAAACCGACACGACCAACGACGGCACGGGCTACACCGTAGGGACTGCCGGTGACCTCAACGCCGACGGCATCGACGACCTGGTGATCGCCGCCCGCCGCGAGGGGGTCACCAACCCAGCGGGGTCCGTGTTCTTGCTCTACGGCACCGATAGCGCCTACGCCGCCGTCGTTGACCTAACATTTTTGATAGCCGAGAACGGCGGCAACGGCGAGGCCGGCACGGTCTTTCAGGCCAGCTCCGCCGACGCCTTCGACGAAGTGCAGGCTACGGGCATCGGCGATGTGAACGGCGACGGCATCGACGACCTGGCGATCGGTGCCAACCGCGCCCGCGGCGTGGATGAGGGCTTCGACGACAACGGCGAGGCGTACGTCATCTACGGCCGCCTGCCACCGCAGCTGAGCACGCAGATCATTGGGCTCAACCTCTCCCTAGGCGCGTGCCGCAACGTGGAGAGCGGCGAGACCGTCTCCGTGGGCCTGCCCGACTTCGCCCTCGATGAGTCCTTCGACTGCGCCGCTTTGGACCTCACCTTCGCCCCAGGCGATCAAGTGCTGCTGCAGGGTGAAGGCACCAACTTCGGCACGGCGCTGAACGGCAGCGTGATCGGCCTTGGCGACGGCGGCAATGTGATCTGCCGCCGCGAGGACACGCTGGAGGAAGTCACCGTGGATATCGCCGCGGACGGCACCTGGGACTGCGCCGCCGGCGGGCTCACCTTGCCCAACCAGACGCCAGTCACCGTGATCGTGCGCGGTAGCGCGGCGCCCCTGTTCCCCTCGCCCGAGCGTATCTCCCTCACCCTCGACGGCATGGACACGCGCACGGCAGCCTGCCAGAACCTGACCGATCCGCAAACGGTGACAGGCGTGCTCGCCGAGGTGCGCCTCAGCGAGACCATCGACTGCGAAGCCTTGGGCCTCACGGCCGGCGCTGGCGATACGATCAGCATCCAGGGGCGCGGTCGCAACTTCGGTCCTGGCCTTTCGGGCAGCTTCGAGCAGCTCGCCACAGACGTGATCGTCCGCTGCGAGAACAACAACCTGGGCGAGGTGCAGTTCATCACGCCGGCTCCCGGCGATAACACCTTCGACTGCGCGGCCACGGGCCTCACCCTGCGCAACCAGGACACGGTGACCGTGACCGTGCGCGGCGTCCTGCCCGCTGCCCAGTAGTTCTGGGTCCTTCGGGGGCGCTCCGCTGACACTGGCGGAGCGCCCCGAAAAAGCGCGAAGGCGTTCCGCGACATATGCGCTCGCGTGTGACACCGTCACGAACCTGAAGCGACGCCGACGACGAATACGGCGGGGATAAGGCTCGTGATGCCCACGGCCGAATTGGAGTCCGCGCAACGAGGCCGCCTTTCATGAGTTCCCCACCGCCACAGCCCACGCCGATCGCTTCCTGCTCCTTCTGCGGCAAACCCCGATACGATGTCACGACCCTGATTGCGGGTGAGTCGGCCTACATCTGCGACGCCTGCATCCGCGACTGCGGGGACATCTTGAACGGTGATACGCCCACGTCGGGCCCGGCCATCGAGTCGCCAAGGGCGCTGCTGGAGCATCTCTCGAGCCGGCTGATCGGCCAGGAGGCAGCCAAGCGTCAGCTCGCCGTGTCCGTGTTCCATCACCAGTACGGCAAGCGCGGCGCGGGATCTTCGCGCTTGCTGCGCAAGCAAAATCTGTTGTTCTTGGGGCCCACCGGCTCGGGTAAGACCTACATGATGCAGTCGCTCGCCAAGAGCCTGAACATCCCTATGGTCACCGTGTCCGCCACCGCCTACACGCAGACTGGCTATGTGGGCGATGAGGTGGAGTCGATGCTGCGCTTCCTCCTCGAGCGTTGCGACAACAACGTCGAGCGGGCCGAAAGCGGCATCGTCTTCATCGATGAGATCGACAAGATTGCCACCACCGGCTCGGGCCCCAGCGAGACCCAGTTCCGCGACGTCTCCGGCGCCGGCGTGCAGCAGGACCTGCTGACGATGATGGAGGGCACCGTAGTGCGCTTGCCCGCCAACGGCGGCCCCCGTCACCTAGCGCAGGAATTCACCGAGATCGACACGAGCAACATCATGTTCGTCGCCTCGGGTGCCTTCGTCGGCATCGAGGACATCGTCGAGCAGCGCTTGTACGAGAAGACCGAGGGCGAGGAGCCTGAGGAGCATCTCAAGCGGCAGGAGAACAAGCTCCGCCAGCAGGTGCTCATCGAGGACCTTATCGAATTCGGCCTACTGCCGGAGTTCGCTGGGCGCTTTGCCGCCTACGTATCCTTCGATCATCTGCTGATCGAGGACTTGCTCGCTATCTTGCGCAACCCGAACGGATCACCCGTGTGTGAGTACCAGCGTTACTTCCAGGCCTACGGCGTGGAGCTCGCGGTGGAGGAGGACGCCCTGCTGGCCCTGGCGGAGCAGGCGGAGGCGCTGGCGACCGGAGCGCGTGGCTTGCGCTCCATCATCGACCGCTGCTTCCGCGACGTGTTGTTCGACCTTCCCGAATGGACTGGGGTAACGCGCGTGGCGTTCGGCCGCGAGGCTGCGCTTGGCATGCGACCGCCGCAGATCGACCGGTAGCCCGATCTCACCGCGCCGGCGCTCGCTGCGAGCCCTCCCCGAGATCGAGGAGCTATCGCTCGCCCTAGGGCACCAACATAACCTTGCCGACGTTTGCCCCTTCCATCGCCTTGGGCAGGCGCGCGTGCGCCTCGCGCAGGGGAATCCGCTCGCGCACCTCCGTGCGCCACACGCCGCGCACGAAACGATCCACCACCTCGCCAAACACCTGCCGGCGCGCATTGTCCTCGAGCGCCGGCAGCCACGAGGAGAGCCAGAAGCCCTCGATCGACTTACCCATGAAGATCAGCTGCCCTAGCTGATCGAGCACGGTAGGCTTGGTGTCGAGGAGACCGTAGATCAGCCAGCGCGCCCGCGACGGCATGGCGAAGAACACCTGGGAAGACACCGCGTCCGCCACCGCGTCGAGGAGCACACGAGGCTTGGTCTCGCTGATCAGTGCCTTGAGATCAGCAGCGAAGCTGTCGGAGGTCTGGTCGAGCACGTGGGTCGCGCCCAGGTCCTTGAGGGACTGCACCTGACTCGCCCGGCGCACGAGCACGATGCTGGTGAGTTGCCGATCCCGGGCGAGGCCGACCATGAGCTTGCTCAGCTGGCTGGCGCCGGCGGTGATGATCACCGCGGACGACTTAGCGTTGATCACCTCGTTGATCATGCCCACCGCCGTGAGTGGATTGACGAAGAATGCGGCCGCGTCCTCGTCCTTGATCGCATCGGGCAGGGCGATACAGCTGCGTGCCTCACCGAGGAGGAACGTCGACCAGGCGCCCGTGCCGGTCTGCGCCCGGGTGAACGCGACGCGCTGGCCCACCAACTCCTCACCTCCCGCGCCGGCAGCGATCACCTCACCGCAGCCCTCGAAGCCCGCCACGTCCCCGCGCACGCGCGGCAGCCCGTACTCGCCCTTGATGAAGTGCACGTCCGAGGGATTCACGGGCGACATGATGAGGCGAATCAGCACCTGTCCTTCACCGGGCGCTGGCACCTCCACCTCCTTCGCCTCGAGGTAAGGTTCGAGCGACGCCACGTAGGGGCCGCTCGGGGTTGTGGTAGTGAAACCCTCTTCCTTCAGGGTGAGGGCGTAACTGCTGGTGGGCTGGGACATCAGACACGGGCTCCATCGAGAGAATGCGGGAAGGATACGCCGAACACCGGCGAGGCGCCCCTCCCGCGCGCAGCTTCTGGTAGCGTTCGCCTTCCCCGCCCCAACCGAGGAACTGCCATGGCCGGCGCCACGCCCGACACCCCGCTGCGTCTTATCTACGGCTGCATGCGCCTGGTGGGGGACGGCAGTGCGGCGGCTCGCGAGCGTGGCAAACGCGCCGTGCACGCGGCCGTGGAGGCGGGCTATCGCACCTTCGACCACGCGGACATCTACGGTGCCGGCGAGTGTGAGCGCCTATTCGGGCAAGTGCTGAGCGAGTCGCCGGGCCTGCGCGAAGAGCTCACGCTGATCGGCAAGTGCGGCATCCGCATGGCAGACGCCAGCGGCCCGAAGCGCTACGACTTCTCCCGCGAGCATCTGCTGGTGAGCGTGGACGGGAGTCTCGAGCGCCTTGGGGTGGAGTCCCTCGATGCGCTGCTCCTGCACCGACCGGACTACCTGTGCGATCCCCACGAGGTGGCCGAGACCTTCACCACGCTGCGTGAGGCCGGCAAGGTACACCGCTTCGGCGTGAGCAACTTCACGCCGGCCCAGGTGGACTTGCTCGCCAGCGCCCTCGATACGCGCCTGGTTGCAAACCAGATAGAGATCAACCTACGCCACCTCGATGCCCTCTCAGATGGCACGCTCGCGCAGTGTCTGCAGCGAGGCATGACCCCTCAAGCCTGGTCGCCGCTCGGTGGTGTGATCAGCACTGACCTAACGCCTAAATTCACTATCGAGGACAGGCAGCGTGTGGACGCGGAACTCGCCGAGCAGGCAGCGCGCTACGACGTTGCGCCCTGGCAGATCGCCCTCGCCTTCCTGCTTCGTCACCCGGCGCAGATCGCGCCGATCGTGGGATCGACCACGCCGCAACGGATCGCGGACGCCAGCGCCACCATCGCAATCCCCTACACCCGCGAGGATTGGTATCGGCTGCTGGAAGCACGCCGTGGCGCGCGCGTGCCGTGAGGCGAAGCCCCCCTCTCGGCGCGGGCCGGCAAAGCCTAGTGGGCCGCTTGGTAAATGAGATGACACTCAGCGAGTAGCACGGGCGCCATCGCGGCGTTGCATCGCTTGCCAATGGCGATGCCATTGGCTGCGCGACGCGCCTTGCTAAGGCTGCCCCTACGCAGACTGAGCGTTACCCTATTTACCAAGCGGCCCACTAGGCCGCGTCGGTAGAGATGAACTGATCAGCAGCGGCGATGGCCGCTTCCAGCTCGCTGATCAACGACTCCACGTCCGCTTCGATCACCGCCACTTCGCCGCGCAGGGAGGCGATCGCCTGCGCGTTGAGGTTGTGCTTCAGGAAAAGTACCTGATCGGCGAAGGGCGCCAGCGCCGGCGCGATCCGCGCCTCGGCCCGGCGCATGGCGCCGAGCATCTCATCGTAGCGCCCGCGCGTGTCCTCCAGCTGGCGGCGACTCTGGGCGCGCAGGCTCTCGCTGCTGTACTGGTCGAGCTCGCCCTCCCACTCGCGAAAGAGCGCGCCGGCCACATCCTCGATCGCATCGATGCGATCGGTTACCTTCGCGGCCTTGGACTCGGAGCGCTCGAGCTCCCGGTTCAGGTCGTTGTAGAGGCGCTCGAGATCACCGCCGTCGAAGTCCACCACGCTGCGGAACTTCTCCAGCGCCGTCGTGAACTGCTCAGCCGCATCCACCTGCGAGGCGCGCGCGTCCTCCACCCGATCGACCAGAATCTCGCGCTTGTGCACACCGAACTGCTCGAGCGTGTCGTAGTAGACGGTGGAGCAGGCGCCGAGAAGGAGCGCCAGGCAGGCGCTGGCGGCGAGTCGATAGAGCTGCATGCGGTCGGGTCCTTGCAGGGTCCTATTGGAACAGAGTGAGCATCGCACACGGGCGACTGGGGCAGGAGTGTAGCGCAGGGACCGGCCGGAGCCCCGTCCACTTGCGGTGAACAGTTGTCAGCGACGTGGCGGAAAGCGTTGCGTGTGAGACGCTTAGCGCCGGTCTTCCGAGCCGTCATCGCCAAGGGCGACGGCCTGCGGACGAGGCGCGCTGTCCAAGCCGCCAACACCCACCGCGGATAGGTCGAAGCTGGCGCGGCCGAGCAGCGCGCGGATCGCATTTAGGCTCGCGTGCGCAGTGACGGACTGCTCGATCACCAGACCATCGCCCATCGGCGCCTCGGGCGGCCGCGGCCGCAGCACGAGGCGATGCCTCAGATCGGGGGCGTACAGGCCGTAGACCTGTTGCACGACGCCCCGCGCAGATCGCTCCACCTCGATCTCCACCACGCGCTCGCCGCCCACCACTGCCACCAGAGTGGTGAAGCCGGCGACGCCAGCGCCACGTTCCGCCAGCACAAACACATCGGCCTCAGCTAACGCACAGCTCAAGTCATCGCCGTGGTGAGCCAGCAAGCGGAAGCCATCGCCGGCCAAACGAACCGCAGGCAAGGGCCTGACAGGGTCCTCGCCGCACGCGCGCACGTAGCGATTTTGATCCACCGAGTACACGTAACGCAGGAGCTGATCGCGCAGCGTATCCGGCCACTGCTGGACAATCTGATCGGCTTGCGCAGGCGTCAGGTAGCCGTCGACGATGCGCGGCGCCCGGTCGCGCGGCGCGCAGCCTGCAAGCCACAGACCTGCGAGAATCGCGACGAGCAATCGCTGCTGATGAAGCGCACGAACGACCATCACCACATCGTTGACACGAGACAAGGAGCTACATTATGTCGCCACGCATCACCGAGCTTGCCGATTGATCGACGATCGGTCGAAGAGGCCGGCCGAATGATGCATTGCACCCCGAATGCTAGTACAAACGGCGTATCGCACGCCCGCGCTCCGACCTGTATTCTGCGCCCCACTCACGGCGTATCGATGCGTCGTCAACGCTGACCTTCGACGACTCCAAGGAGCGGATGGAATGACCTCTAGACTCAAGCTGGCGATCGCGGCAGGCCTGCTAGTGACGGGCGGTGTGGCGACAGCGCAGGTGGAATTTGGCTCGGACCTCAAGAGCAGCTGCAAGCAGATCCAAGCGGCGATCGACGGCAAGGACATGAACCTCGCCCTAGAGCAAGCGCGCCTGTGCGTTACCGCGCTGGAGCAGGAGGCCGAGGGTGCTCTGAAAGAGCTGTTCCCCAACAAGGTGGCCGGCTACGAGCGCACTGACTTCCGCCAGGACCGGGCCATGGGCATCGCCAACACCAGCGCAACTTACCAGGGCGCGAACACGATTCGCGTAGAGCTCACGGGCAGCACCGGTGGTGGTGGCCTCGGTGGCATCGCAGGGCTGGCGCGTATGGGCATGGCCGCGAGCGGCGGCGCGATGCGCGTGGACGGCCTGGATGCGATGATGGACGAGCGCGGCGCCATCACCATCTTCCTCGCCGACGGGTCCATGTTGAAGGTCTCGAGCCGTGACATGAGAACCCGCGAAGCCGCCACCGAAGGGCTCCCACCGTTCCTGAACGAGTTCCCAGTGCGAGAGATCAGTGACGCGCGCAACAAGTAGGCACTGAAGCCTCCCGTGCCATCGCACGCACAGGCGAGCCGCGGCCGGCGCGTACCACCCTACCTGCGCCTGCTCTTAGGCGCGGTGGCGGCGGTGGGCCTGAGCCTGCTCGCCGGTCTGCTGGGCATAGTGATCGCGGGACGCTGCTGCGTGCCCGCCGGGAGCGGCTTGGCCGGGCCGGGCATCGTCGTCGGCTACGGCCTGCTCGCCGCCCTTCTTGGCGCCGGCCTCGGCATCCTCCTAGCGATACGCCTGGGACCGCGTGCGCTGCTCATCTTGAGCGGTGTGGCGGGCGTTGGGGGCACGATCGTCGCTGTGCTCTTGGGGTTAGCGGTGGCCGAGAGCGCACGCAAGTCCGCCGACGCGCTCGAAGAGGCGTACGCGCGCTTACCGCCCTTCGAACTCGTGCTCGACCTCACAGACGCTGATCCCTTCGCGCGCTTCGAAGCCGACTGGGCCAAGCGCGAGACCGTGGTCGTGGACGCGAAGGGACGCACCTGCCGCCGGGCCTTGAACGGGCGCGAAGCGGTGCCCCTGCTCGAGTCCTTGCGCGCGGTAGAGGGGGTGCTGCTGCAAGCCGCCGACCCGTGCGCGGGCAAGGCCGGCGCCCCCGTGCAGTCGCTTCGTTTCCTAGTCCAGGAAGGGCGGCCGCCCAACACCTCAGGCGAGCTTGCGATCAGCGACGCCTGCCTGGCAGCCACGCCCGCCCTTGGCAAGCCCGTAGAGGCCGCACGAGAGGCGCTTCGCCGCGCCGGCAGATGCCTGCCTTAGGCTCCCTACCGCTAGGCGTCGGAGGGTTCTGCGCCGTCCGCAGCCAATAGCAGTGCCTGCGCATCCAACTTCACCATGCCCATCATTGCCGACATGGCGCGGGCGCGTCGCGCCGGGTCGTGGTCAGCCATGAGCTGGTAGAGCACCTTCGGCGTCACCTGCCAGGACACACCGAAGCGATCTGTCAGCCACCCGCAGGCCTGCTCCTGGCCACCGTCCGCGAGCAATCGCCGCCAATAGACGTCCACCTCCGATTGGGCGTCGCACAGGACGGCGAGGGATATGCCCTGGCTGAACGCGAAGCCTGGGCCGGCGTTCATGGCTACGAAGGGTCGGCCGGCGAGTTCGAAGGACACGGTCATCACCGCTCCCTCGGGGATGGGCATGCCTGCCGGTGCCTGGGTGGTTTGGATCAGACGCGACCGGGGGAAAATCGAGGTGTAGTAGTCCGCCGCTGCTTGCGCCTGATCGTCGAAGGTCAGGAAGGTAACGACATCCATCGTGTCTCGCGCCCCTCAGTCATTGAACACGCAGCCATCGTGCCGGGCAGCCGCAGCGCCTGCAACGCTCACTAGAGGTCACCTTTACGCCAATGGCTAGTTGATCGACACCGCCGGATCGAGCTCCGCCGAGCGCGACGTGCGAAGGACCGTCACAGGCCATCCTCTTCGGGCGTGGGGGCACGACCCGTTCCCCTGCGCAGAAGGCGGATGCGTGCAGCCACGCCCTGCATGATCGCGACGACGTCCACGCCATGGTGACCACCGGCCGGGTCATCGCTGCGGTCCAACGCGCCGCTAAACGCCGAACTGCGCCCTCAACTTCGCCACGTGCGCCATCGCCCGTGGACGCCCCGCACCACCGTTGAACTTATACTCCTGCGTGCCCTCGTGCAGGACCACGTCCGTGTCCAGACACGATGTGGTGGCGTAGGTAAACCCGGCAGGCAGCTTGCGGTAGATGGGCGTGAAGTCGCGCCCGGCGGTGGCATCGTGCAAGGCCTGGATCGAATCGATGACAAAGTAAGTATCTTGGAAATCGCTGATCACGTAGTCCGTACGCATCACCCGCTCGGGCACAAGCTTCACCCGATGTGGGCTCGGCGAGTATAGGGAGTACAAGGTCTCATCCGGCGAGGACAGGATGCCCGCACCGTACACGCGCAGCCCCTCCTCCTCTTCGATCAACCCAAACTCCACCGTGTACCAGTAGAGGGCGCCGAAGTTCTTCAGGCGGTTGTACTCGATGGCCCGCCGGCCGCCAGCGCCGTAGGCCTGCACGTAGTCGGCGAAGAAAGGATCCATGAGCATGGGCACGTGGCCGAACACGTCGTGGAACATGTCCGGCTCCTGCAGGTAGAAAAGGTCATCCTCTACCTGCGTGTACTCCACGTGTTCAGGCGCCCGCCCCTTGTTGGCATCGCGCACCTTGGCAGTTTGAGGATCGCCGCCGCGGATGAAGGCACCTGCCGGGAAGCGCCGGTTCTCTAGGTGCCAGAAAAACACGTTGTCAGGAATCAGCTCGGGAACGGCAATCACCGTCCAACCAGTGGCGGGGCGCAACACCTTATTGAGGTCGTCGAAATCCGGGATACCGTTGTCGAACTGTGGGCTCAGGACATCGAAGCCGCGCATGAAATCCTGGCATGCGCGGCCCGGCAGGAGGCGACGCTGGTTCTCGTATAGCAGTCGCCAGCGCTCGTGTTCCGCCTCCGTATACCGCGGTTGGCGCTGGAGCCGCCACGCCGCGCTGTCGAAATCCTCCTCCTCGAGGCGATAGCCGGCCGGGCGTCGGGCATAGCGATGCAGGGCGCCGCCGGCGCCCGTGATGCCGTGGCCCGCATCTTGGAGGAGCGGGTCGAAGAAGGCGTTGCCCATCTCGGGGATGGTGGTGTCGCGCGGGCGATCGGTGATCACGGAAGTAGCCGTCATGCCATGAGGAAAAGGGCTCGCATTGTAGCGCTTGTGGGCACCCTCCGCGCCCTTGACAGGCCTGCGCCGAACACAGCCCGCCAGCGCCCACCCATGCCAGGGCCTGGGCACCACTGCCCGCGACCGCCGATCCCACCGAGCGCCCCGCTCAGCACGCCAGAGGAGGTACAAGTGTGATTGCCGTTGACACACCATCAATCAGGCGTATACTTCGCGCCCCCATGAGCAGACTATCAATAAAAGTAGGCGCCAAACAGGCACGGCCAGGCGCTGGCAATCTGTGCTGTGCCTACTTGCGCGCCCCTGCTTCGCGCCGCAATCGCCCACACGGCGACGCTGGCCTCGAGCGGTCGTTGCCGGCCGTTACCTAGTCCCTGTCGAAACCGTTGACAGGGCACTCCCTGTCAACCGAAAGAGCCCCGGTTGGCAATCGCTGATCGGGGCTCTTTTCGTTCCCCGCGCACGCAACACGGGTAAGGCGATAACGATGAGAATTCAGTCGTAACGCGACAAGGCGCGCTTATCGCGCAACCTCTAGCGTTGCGGCGATGGTTCGCCACGCAGCGCTCGCCGCGCGCGGGCGAACCCACCGAGGTCAATGGCCGCCTCAGCGGGCTCTGATAGCCCGCGCGGCGCACCTACGCTAGCCATCGCATGCGTGCGTTCGCGAGGAGACCAACGCCACGCGTTCGCTCCTCAACACCGCCAAGGTGATGGAGAACAACAGCATCGCCCTGCGCCTGAAGGAGCTGGAGACGCTGGAGAAGCTCACCGAGAAGATCGGTTCGCTGTCCGTGCATACCGGTGCCGGCGCTGGCCTGGAGTCGCTGCTGAGCGACCTCGTGCGCCTGAAGAAATGAGGTGATGGGGGTGCCTGATAGAGGCACCCCCCATCATTACCGCGCGACCCAAGTCACAACTCGCTCCTTCGGCGATCGCCGTACCGCACACGCCTGCCGCGCGAGGGTCGCATCGCAGCGCAAACCCGGGCAGACTTGCGCGCCATCTCTTTAGCAGAACCTGACTACGAGCGTTCCCCAGGAGCTCATGCCGTGCCCTATCCCGTAAGAACAGTCATTCTTGTCGTACTTGGCTTCTCATGCTTGTTGGGCACGTCCGCGCAGGCAGCCGCACCCGCTCCGGAAATCTCTGACGAGTGGCCGCAGTGGCTGCAGAAGGAGATGGCGTCCGAGCGCAAAAAGCGCCGGCGCAAGAAGGCGGTCAGCGCCGGCGACATCGAGCTGGAGATCTTCGGCAAGATAACCGAGGCCGAGACGACGCAGGGCAGCACCTACTTCGCCATCGACATCGGCGCTAAGGCACCCGTGAGCTGCTGGGTGTACGCCCAACCGCAATACCTGGCGACCACCGTCAAGCTGATGACCGATGAGCTGCTGGCGCAAAACGCCAAGGCCAACGATACCCCGATCAAGCAGCAAATCGTCTACTACAACGACTTCGACGTGCTCGATGGCATGCCCTACATGGCCAACGAGTGGCTGTGGGTCATCGAGCGCAACGGCGAGTCGAACCTAGGCTTGCTGAAGCTACGCGCGGCCCAGAAGGACGATACTCTATTTGTTTGCTCTCACGATGAGCTCGGCTATCGAGAGACCTTCGCCGACCTGTTCGCTAGCATCATGCGCACGGCGCAGTGGCCGCACGACTACGATGCGCCTTACCTGCGCGGCGTCCATTCGTTCACGGTAGCCGGCCGTCCGGCTGGCCTTGCATGGCATGAGATGCGCTTGGACGCCGACGGCGATACGATCGCGAGCGTGGAGATGGCCATGGCTCTGCAGGTCGACGAGTTCACCCTGAGCACGAGCGACTCGCAGGAGATCGCCTTCAGCACCCCAGACGGTCAGGTCATTAACGCCTATTCGGAATCGGCGGAGAACGGGGAGGTCACCACTGCCCTTAGCCTGCGCGCTGACGAATCCGGTAACTGGAACGTGACCGGTCGCCTGCAGGGTAAGGAAGTCAGCTTCGACCTCGGCAGCGACGTGCAGCCGCTCTCCATCCTGGGCGAGAGCCTCAAGATGAGCAGCCTACTCAAGGACGAGTCGCGCACGGAGACGAAGATCCCCGTGTGGGTGACCGGAGCTGATCCTTCCGCCTTCATTACCGCCGACTTCACCCTCGGCAAACGCGGTGAGAGCACCTCCGAAGGGTCTTACTCCGTGGGGCCCATCGGCATCGAAGGCAAGTACGAGCATGAGACCGGCAGCATGCTGAGCGGCACCATGTCCATGGGTGGGATCTTCATGCGCATGGAGCGCCTGTACTTCTCTGGTGAACTTCCCTAGTGGGCGGAGCGATCGTAGCTAGGGCGATCGCGCTTAGCGCCACCCTCGCCGCCGCCGTCCTCGGCACGGTGTCAGCGCAGACCCAGCCAGGTGAGCCCTACGTGGCCTCCATCCCCTTCGAGACCAATGGAGTGGAGATTCGGTCTGGTGAACCCCTTCACCTAACGCTGTCGCTAAATAGGACCGAGCAGGTGGCGAGTCGTTACGCGCACAGCACGGTGCTCGTCGAGGACGTGCGCGCCGGGGCGATCGATCTAGTGGTGGATGGCCAAGACCGCTTCACCTCTGCGCCGTTGCCGCATCACTCCGAGGCAAGCTTCGTGATCGATTTCGACGAGCCCGAACTCACCCGCCTGGATGCTCGGGCCAAGGCGCTGGATCCGGCGAGCGACACGCCTCCCGCAGTCACCGAACTCGCACGTCTGGTGTTTGAGGCTTTGCCTGAGAAAACCTACGAGCGTGGCTTCGACATTGCCTCGCAAGCCGCCCGCGCCGGGGCCGGGGACTGTACCGAGCACTCGGTGCTGCTCGCCGCTCTTAGCCGCGCCCAGGGCCTGCCAAGCCGCGTGGTGTTCGGCGCGCTCATCGTGGCCGAGGCGAACGCCGCCTACGGCCACGCTTGGAACGAGGTGTTCGTGCACGGTGAGTGGCAGCTAGTCGACGCCACCTTGCTCGACACGGAAGAGGGCGCGACCCTGTTCTACGTACCGCTGGCGACCTTCGATAATGAGGGCCCGGGGTACACGATGGGACTGTTCGACTCCCTGGGCTCACTCCCCTCGAAGATCTCC
The DNA here is from genome assembly GCA_039193195.1 of Pseudomonadota bacterium. Classification (NCBI taxonomy): domain Bacteria; kingdom Pseudomonadati; phylum Pseudomonadota; species Pseudomonadota bacterium. The sequence continues at coordinate 327 of JBCCWS010000010.1, read as the reverse complement.
GTGCGACCGGCGCAGCGGTAGGTAGGTAGCTCCCTTGTGGGCCGCTTGGTAAATGAGGTAGCGCTCAGTCTGCGTAGGGGCAGCGTCAGCAAGGCGCGTCGCGCAGGCAATGGCATCGCCCTTGGCAAGCGATGTAACGCCGCGGACGCTGCCCCTGGGCAGACCCGAAGGGCGAGTAGCTGGGCGTCACCTCATTTTCCAAGCGGCCCCCTAGCCTGGATTATTCATGAGCCAAAAGAGAAGAAGGCCCTCGATGTGTTAGAAAGGTGTTACGACACAGCACTTTCGGACACAAAAAAGACCTTCCAATGGACGACGTTACCACAG